>CAYLVF010000369.1:0-3054 GCA_964387045.1 uncultured Melioribacter sp.
ACTCTTCGTCGATATGCAAAAACTCTTGGAAGAAAAATTCACATTGAAGTTGTTTGATTGTAATTGATTAATACAACTCAAACTTAACAAGCCTGCCGTCAAGTCCGCCGTTTTGAAGCGGGCGTTTCATCGATGTTCGCAATCCGATTCTTTTAATATATTCTCTATCGCCGAAATAAACATAAGCCGTTGATCCCTTACATTTCTGTTTCAAAAAGTCACCAAACTGTTTATAAAAATCAGATAAATCTTGGTTACGTTTTAGTCTAATACCAAATGGCGGATTACAAATTATTGTTTTGTTATTTAGTTCTTTTATATCAAAAAGATTTGTTTGTCGTATGCTAATTGATTTCTTCTTATCAATTTCGTTACAATTAATTTGTGCTGCTATTATTGCTTCTTTTGAAACATCGCTTCCGCTTATTAAACCGGGTTTAATTTCTTTAATATTTCTATTCGCTTCTTCTTTTACTACTTTCCACAATTTTGAATTAAAGTCAGGAAGTTTTTCAAACCCGAATTTCTTTTTGTTAATTGACGGAGGTGTATTTGTTGCGTGTAGATAAGCTTCACACAAAATTGTCCCGGAACCGCAAAACGGATCATACAATTCTGTTGTACCGTTCCAGCCCGATATTTTTATTATAGATGCCGCAAGTGTTTCTATCATCGGCGCTTCAACAGATTCTTTCCTATAACCTCTTCGATGAAGCGAACCCCCGGATGTATCCAAACTTATTACAGCATGATTATTTTCTATAAATAAATTAAACCAAACGTCAGGATTTCTTGTATCAACATTCGGTCTTTTTCCTCCGGTATTTCTGAAACGGTCAACAATTGCATCTTTCAATTTCAGTGCGGCAAATTTGGAATGATTAATATTGCTGTTTATTGTTGAAGCAAAAACGGCAAATGTTTCTTCATACGAAAAAAGTTTTTCCCATTCAATATCGTATGCAGTTTTGTAAAGATAATTTTCTGAGTGGCAATCGAAAGAATATAACGGCGCAAGCACTCGATTAATCAAAGCTGAATGAAGATTAATTTTATATAAAACTTTTTGCGATGCGTTAAAATAAACCCCTTTGTATGCTTCTCTTATTCCGGTTGCACCAAAACCTTCTAACTCAACCGAAGTAATATCTTTTATATCATCTGCAACTTGAGCAAAGTATCTATTGGATTTTTGATAATTGTACATAAACAATTTCTTTAGTGGAATGAAAGATAACGAAAAGATTTGGTTGGTAAATTATATGCAGAAAAAAGTTGATGCTGTTTCAAATTAGTTAAATGAAACAGCATCAAAAAAAATTACATTGCTGCTTCCGGAATTACTTTAGAATCTTCTAAAATAATATCATACTTATAACCTGAACCGAAATCTTTATTGAGAGCAACAAACCCTTCCACAACAATAACTTCACCGACTCTTGCGTTATCGTTAGATGTAACAGTTAAATCATAATTGTTTTCATTCCCGGTTCCATCTTGTATATGAATCCAGTTGCGTCCCATGATTCCCAAATTTACCTTAACAACTTTTGCTCTAATCTTAACTGATTTTCCATCATAAGATTTTTTGTTTTCAAATAATTGTGCTATGGTAATTCCATCTTCAACAGGCTTTACAGAAATATCTGCATCGGGTTGTGGTTTTATATTTGAATGAGGCATTCCCATACTTGGATTAACTGCTAATGGTTGATCACCTATTGTTTGAACAAAAAGAACAGATTCAAATGTTCTATCTAAGTCAGTACTGTAAAAGTTTGTCATCTCCATTGCGCCGGCATAATAAAGAGTCATACCCTCTTCAATATTATCTCTTTTTGTTACTGCTAGCCACACTTCATCACCAAGCTCATCAACAAGTAAATATGTATATGCATTTGCTTGAAGAACTTCTTTTACTGTTACTTTATGTGTTTGCGATGACATACCGGATTGAGTGGTTTGTTGTACCGCGTCTTCTTTTTTATCATCAGAGCAGCCGAAAAAAATTAATCCGGTTATTACAACCAATAAAATTATTTTGTACTTCATAACATTTCCTTCAATTAAAATAATAATTCATTATTTGAGTTGACTAATATAATAAAAGAGTGGTTAAGGTTTTAGGAAGAATTAAATACAAAAAACCGCTTATACTTAAAGCGGTTTTTTTTGATAAAAACTATTTGCTTAATTCAAGAAAGACTAACTTCTTTCCTTTCTTGTTTTTTATGTTTGTCGGTTTGTAAGCTAATTCGAATATTGTTGATTTCCTAATGTAAGATTTGTATTTCAACTCAGCGGTTTTATATTCTTCTTCGAGATTTCCGCCTTTTACCGCGATGAGATATGCTTTTTCTTTAATTAATGGAATTGAATAACGAAAGAGTATAATTAAAGGGACGGTACCGCGGCTTACAACAAGATCAAATTTATTTGCATATTTTTCTTTGAACTCGGGTGATTCAACACGATTATTTTCGGCAACGATATTACTGAGTTTAAGTTTATCAATAAACTCTTCTACTGCTTCGATCTTTTTTGCTGTTGAATCGGCAAGAACGCCGCGAAGCATAGGGCGAGTAATTGCCAAAGGAATTCCCGGAAATCCGCCACCGGTTCCTATATCCAAAAAGTAATTTAACTTCTGCGGAATAAACTCTGAAATAAACGCAGAAATGAATATATGGTTTTCAATTATATTTTTTTCATCTCGTCTGGATATAAGGTTTACTTTTTGATTTTTTTTCAGAACAAGGTCAGCAAAATGAGCCATTCTTTCTAATTGATATTCATCCGGAGTGATGCCGTTTTCCCAAAAAAATTGTCTTAATTCAAGTAGATATTGTCCTTGTTGATCCAATTCAAAACTCCCAAAAATTAATTCTTCAAATATACTAATAAAATAGAAATATCGGAGGGAGAGACTCCCGAAATTCGAGATGCTTGACCTATTGAGCGTGGACGAACTTTATGCAGCTTTTCCTTTGATTCATTAGATATAGTTTTTAATTTCAAAAAGTCAAAACTTTCTGGAATTTTAACTTCTTCCAA
>CAYLVF010000370.1:0-3054 GCA_964387045.1 uncultured Melioribacter sp.
TTAATCTATTTCGTGATTTGTCATATACTTTATCTTCTAAATAAAGTGTTCCTAATTTATATAAAGCTCTATCCCGGAACGAAGAGGTTGGATGTAAATCAATAAATTTTTCGAATGTAGAAACTGCCGCATCAAAATCACTTAATAGATAAAAACATTCTGCCCGGTAATAGTAAGCCGCTGACTTAATTTCATTTTCAAAAGAAGGTTCATCTATAATTTCTTCAAATATTTTTTGTGCTTTTGTAAATTCTTTTTGATCAAATGCCTGCATAGCGGAGTTATATAAATCCGATGCATTTTGAGAATAAAGTGTAGCCATAATCATAAGAAGTTGAAAAACCAATTTTAGTATTCTGTTCATAATTATCTTCAATTAAAAAAATAAATAATAATTATCAATGCAGCAGAAGAAGCACCGGCAAAAAAATTAACAGCGTCGTTATTCAACCAAGTAAAACCTCTGAAATATGCGGTGTTTTGTCCGCAGTGAGTCGCCCTTTCAGTAATCTTATTGCAAACTCTGCATCTTGCTTGAGATTGGATTGTAGCACCTAATAAGCTGTCAAAGAAGCTGCCAAGTAAACCGGCGCCAATAATAAGCATAAAATAATTAATTGGGTTAAGACTGCTCCAAAGCAAGCCCGATAAAGCGATTGCAAAACTGCCGGCTACTGCACCAAAAGTTCCCACGAATGAGATTCCCCCCGAAGTTCCTTGTTCAATCTTATTAAAGTTCAGAATATTATACGTAGTTCTCTTCTTGAATGTTCCTATTTCCGTAGCCCAGGTATCGGCACAAACAGCCGCTAGTGAAGCTATGTAAATATAATAATTTACCTCGTTCGGAAATATTTGATTATAGATAACTAGTATGCCGCCGATACCCCCATTAGCTATAACCTGTAAGTAATCTCTTGTACCGCTTTTTTCAAAAAATGATTCGATATCTTCGTTTGCTCTTTTTCTAATTTTCGAAAGAAGACTTGATAAAATGAAGAATGTCATAATTGGTAAACTCCACTTCCACCCACCGAGTCCGAAAATGAACGATGCTAAAATGAAAGTAGCCGCACTTCCGTCTAATGTAAGAAATTTAAACCGAATAGAAATTAATGCAACCAATAAAGCAAAAAATACACCTGTTATAAATTGTTCAACGAATTCAGGATTTGGTGATTGAATAAAAACATATAAGAGTATGGCTGCAAAAACCGGTATGAAAAAATTATCAGATCCTCTTGAAGAAATTGCCTCAATTACAGTAAGTATCATACTAGTTGCTAATGAAAAATAGATAATGTCATTTAGACTAAAAAATATGTTCGTCAATCTTTCGAATTGAATTATGCCGGCAAAAAAAAGTATCAAGATACATAAGGTTATACAGAAAAAAATAACCGAACCTATTATTGATTTTCTATCGGAGGTTAGATAAAAATAGTTTTGTTTAGAAAATTCACCAACAATTGCAGCAGCAGAATCTGCAATACCAAAGAGAATCATCGAAAGAAAAATAATTTCCTTATTAATTGGAAATAGAAATAAAATTAAAAACGTATAAGCGACCGGCAAAAAAAATATACCCCAACTTTTTGACCGAGACTCTCGAATCGTCTTTAGAATATCGAACTGCACCAATAAAAAAGTCACAATAATCGACAAACAACCATAGAGTAGAAGAACAAATTTACTTTCAATTATAACCACAGAAAATGCAGCGATAATACCCGCTATAATATGAGGTAATTTTCTTGAGAGTTCGCGATTTATAATTCCTTCCAATCCGAGTATTTCGGATAGCACTGTAACTATAAGTATGATAATGGCTAAAAAAAGTGCTGTTATCAAAATATGAACTGATGATTTTGTTGTTAGTTAGGCTCAAATATACTTATTTACGTTTTCATCTAAAAGATAGAATTAAGTTGTAATTTTGAATTAGTATTTTTGTTAAATTAGTTAGCAAAACCAGTTAAATAACCAATTCGGAGGTTGTATGAAAAAAATATCGATTCTTATTTTAGTTTTGTTTGTATCTGTAGGAATTTCACATGCACAAGGAATTTCTATTGCTGCTACCGGTGGATTAACTCTAGTTCAGGGTCCGGATGCACTAACTAAAGATATTAATGAAGGTGGTGCAGGTTTCTCAAGCGCTCCCCATTTTGGTGTAAAAGGAAGATTTAAATTACCATTAATTCCTCTTGCAATAACCGGACAAGTTCTTTATACAAAATTTACCGGTGAAGGAAATACAACCGTATTAGGGGGAACAACTGCTTCGGTTGAAACCGAATCATCTTTACTGCTTTTGGGTGTTGGTGCCGAATATAAATTCATTCCCGGCCCGATTTCCCCTTATCTCGCCTTTGATATCTTCTATGCTAATTCGGGAGATTTTAAATACAAAGCAACAGCCTTAGGAACCACATCAGAACAAACATTTGATGGAGAAAATAGAACCGGAATTGGAATTGGTGCCGGACTTGTATTCGGGTTGCTGCCTATGATCGATATTGATGTCTCGGCAAAATACAATATCAATAATTTATTAGGTAAAGAAGAAGGTGAAGAAACATTTTCTACAATTAACCTTTCTGCTTCATTATCATTCGGATTTTAAAATAAAAAACCCCGTCATTTTTTTGTGACGGGGTTTCTTTATTTGTTCTACTTTAATCTTACTGCTGCAATTGTTTCAGATAGTGATTGCTTAACTCTCTGTATTGTGAATCTTGAGCCGAGAGTTTATAATTTTCAATTGCTTTGTCTTTATTGTCCAATCCTTGGAATGCTCTTGCTTTATAATAATATGGAGCGCCTTTAGGTGTTTTATCTCTATGATTAATCGCTTTATCGGCAGCTTCAAGAGCTAATTCAAACTTAGCAGTTTCAACATAAACTTCCGCTAAAGACAAAAAGGCGGCATCATAATTATAATTTTCGACAGCTTGCTTTAAGTAATTTTCAGCTTGTTGAAAGTTACCATTTTGTTTTGCAGCAACACCAAGTTTTGTATAAGAAAGTGAAATGTATTTATCAGCCATTTCT
>CAYLVF010000371.1:0-3037 GCA_964387045.1 uncultured Melioribacter sp.
CTTCTTCGGTTTCAATAAATAGTTATGTACAGATGGTTGATAAAATTCCAATCGGCAGATCACTTATTAATAGTTTAATTGTTGCTTCATCGGTTACTGCCGGTGTTTTAATATTTGGTTCAATGATAGGTTATGCGCTTTCTCGATTAGAGTTTAAGGGAAGAAATACAATATTTTATATAATCATTTTTACAATGACGCTTCCTTTTCAAATTACATTAATTCCGCAATACATAATTATGGTTGAGTTTGGTTGGATCGATACATACCTGGCGCTTATCGTTCCTTACTTTATTAATGCATTGGGAATAATAATGTTCAGGCAATATTTCAAATCAATTCCGCAAAGTTTAATTGATGCCGCTAGACTTGATGGCTGCGGTGATTTACAGATAATATTCAAAATTCTTTGGCCGAACTCTATACCTGCTTTGGTTACAATCGGCATTATAACATTTATGGCTTCATGGAATGAAGTTTTATGGCCGTTAATTGTTATTAGAGATGAAAGCTTAATGACAATGCCGCAGTTGGTAACATTGTTCGCCGTTGGCGGAAGAGCCGAATCGCAGCTTGGTGTCAAACTTGCTTCGGCTGTGCTTTTAGCTCTACCGATAATTATAGCATACATATTCTTCCAAAAATATTTTATACAAAGTATGGCCTCAACCGGGGTAAAGGAATAAAACATTATGAGTATTAAAAAAATAAAATTACGCTTAAACGCCGATCCGAAAAAAGTTATTATTCAATTTCTTAGAATGAATGAAAAGAGAACAAAAAAGATTCTGAAAAGAATTATTTCGTTACCTGATGAAGAAATTGTAAATAAATTGAATGAAGTTTATGATCAGTTTTCGGTACGGCATAAGGATTTTGAAGGACTAGTATTAGAAAATTATAAACTTGTTGAAAAATATTTACCTCGTAAATCAAAATTAAATGAAGAAACAAAACATCTAATTGGTGCATATTTTTCAAAAGAATATTCTATTGAATCGGCTGCATTGTTTAATCCGTCTATGGTTGCCCACCCGGATCAAACTGATATCGAATCCGGGGAATTAAAATTTGTTATGAGTCTTAGAGCAACCGGTGAAGGTCATATCTCCTCGATTGAATTTCGGGAAGGTGTAATTTCTTCAAACGGGGATGTGAGATTAATTAATGATTCTCCATATAGATTACTGCCGAAAAAAACCAAATATCCTTACAAAGAATTAAAAGAAAAAAAAATTCTAAAGAGTAATACTGACGATTATAAAAAGAAAGATTTAATCTCGAGTAATTATAGATGTAGGTTCGATGATGATTCGATAATTAGTGAACGAGTTTTATCCCCTGTGTCGCGTGCTGAAAGCAAGGGAATAGAGGACGCCAGATTTGTAAAATTCGATGATGAAAATGATTCGAAATACTTTGCTACTTATACAGCGTATAACGGTAAATCTCTCAGAACACAAATAATAGAAACAACCGACTTCAAAAATTTTGAGTTAGGAACCATTCACGGTAAAATGGTGAATGACAAAGGGATGGCTCTTTTCCCCAGAAAAATTAATGGGAAATATTTTATGACTTCACGGCAAGACGGTGAAAATCTCTACATGATGGAATCTGATAATATTTATAAGTGGAACAAATCAAAATTAATTCTAAAACCAAGAAGGATGTGGGAGTTAATGCAATTGGGTAATTGCGGTTCGCCTATTGAAACCGATGAAGGTTGGTTGCTACTTACGCATGCCGTAGGTCCTGTTCGCAAATACGTTATAAGTGCAATTTTACTCGATCTCGAAAATCCTTATAAAGTTATAGGTGTATTAAATGAACCATTACTAGAACCGGACGAAACTGAACGCGAAGGTTATGTCCCGCACGTGGTTTATTCTTGTGGCTCAATTATACATAACAATTATCTTGTCATACCTTATGCGATGTCTGATTCTGCCTGCGGCTTTGCAAAAATTGAATTGGATAAGTTGTTACAAAAATTCTCTTAATAATTATCAACTTATTAATATGGAAAAACTATGGAAATTACGCGTTACAAATCGAACCCGGTCTTAACTAAAGATGATGTTCCGTTTAATGTTAACAGCATCTTTAATGCCGGGGCAGTTAAATATAATGGAAAGTATGTACTCTTATGCAGAGTTGAGATGCCTAACGGCAGATCATCGTTTGTACTTGCCGAAAGTTCCGATGGCTATTCTTTCAAAGTTCATGAAAAACTTTTTCTTACTCCCGAGGATCATGGCGAATTTTATGAATATGTTGAGTGGGGTATCGAAGATCCTCGTATAACTCAGCTTGAAGGTAAGTTTTTCCTTACCTACACCGGTTACTCAAAGTATATGCCTTTAGTTATTCTAGCCGAAACAAAAGATTTTAAAAATGTAAAAATTCACGGACCCATTTCAGAACCTTCAAATAAAGACTGCTCAATATTTCCCGAAAGGATAAACGATAAATATTGGAAGGTTGATCGCCCGTCTGCGGAAAATAGAAAAGATATTTGGATTGCATCTAGCCCGGATTTAATTCATTGGGGAAATTATAAAATTCTTATACAGCCTGAACCCGGTACATGGGAAAATGATAAGATTGGTTCATCAAGTGATCCGATAAAAACTGATAAAGGCTGGTTAATGCTTTATCATGGTGTACGCGGATTCGGGATTACATCACTTTATAAATTAGGTGTTGTACTGCTTGATTTAAACGAACCTTGGAAAGTTATTGGTAGGAGTAAAGAACCGATTCTAGCTCCTGAAATGGATTATGAAAGAATTGGTGATGTTAACAATGTTGTTTTCGCTAATGGCTGGATAGCAGAAAGTGACGGAAGCGTAAAAATCTATTACAGCGGTGCGGATACTAATATTTGTGTCGCAGATACAACTATCGATTATTTAATCTCGGTGTGTAAATGAAAAACTATATAACAAAATATTTTTTATTGTTCCTGCTCTTTTTTATTCCTGTTAGTTGTAGTGAAAATGATAAACTTATTATCACTAACTCTCATCTCGAT
>CAYLVF010000372.1:0-3019 GCA_964387045.1 uncultured Melioribacter sp.
CGCATTAGATCGTGCAAGAGAAATTTTGGGAATACCGCGTAAGGGAAGACCCGAAAATTTCATCCCGGATGTAAAAAGAGAAAAGCACTGATTAATAAAAAGTAACCTTAACATTTTAATTTTAATATCCATTTTTTCTTGAAAGATGGTAAAATTATTCTAATATTGACTCATTATTCTGATTACAATAAAGGAGAAAATATATGGCAGCAAAAAAAGATTATTTGAAGGATGTGATTAAGCATATCGATATCAAAGAACACAACGTTGTAAAACTTGTTGATTCAATGGGTGAAATGGCTTTCAGTGCCCGCGATTTACACCGTGCGGCTAAAATTTATGAGATGATGCTTGAAGATAAAGATAACACTGTGATTTTAACTTTAGCGGGAAGTTTGTTCAGTGCCGGTCTAAAAAAAGTCGTCTTTGATATGATTGAAAATAATATGGTTGATGCAATCGTATCAACCGGTGCAATTATGGTTGATCAAGATTTCTTCGAAGCGCTTGGTTTTAAACACTATATCGGTACACCCTTCTCCGACGATAACGAATTACGCGATCTTCACATTGACAGAATTTATGATACTTATATTGATGAAGATGAGCTACGAGTTTGTGACGATACAACCGCTGAAATTTTCGATAGTCTCGAACAAAAACCATATTCATCACGCGAACTGCTTTGGTACTTTGGTAAATATCTTGAAGATAAGGGCGGACCAAAGGTTGATGACAGTGTTGTCTATTCAGCATACAAAAATAATGTGCCGATATTTGTCCCGGCATTTTCAGATTGTTCAGCAGGTTTCGGAATTGTTATGCATCAACATAAAAATCCCGAAAAACATGTTTCATTTGATTCAGGTAAAGATTTTCTAGAGATCACAAAAATAAAATTAGCGAGTAAGGAAACCGGCATATTTATGATTGGTGGTGGAGTTCCAAAAAATTTCACACAAGATATAGTTGTTGCCGCTGACATTTTAACCGAAGATGCACCGATGCACAAATATGCAGTTCAAATTACAGAAGCAGATGTAAGAGACGGCGCCCTTTCAAGTTCAACATTAAAAGAAGCATCATCTTGGGGTAAAGTTTCTCAATCATACGAGCAAATGGTTTACAGCGAGGCAACTCTTGCAATGCCGTTAATTGCGGGATATGCATATCACAAAGGTGCTTATAAAGGAAGAACCAAAAAGGAATTGAATAATTTGTTTAAGAAAGTAACTGCAACAGTTTAATAAAAAGGGGCGCGCAGCCCCTTTTATTTTGCTTACCGAAATTATCTTAGAAGCATCAGTTTTCGAGTTTCTGAGAACTGACCTGATGTTAGTCTATAAAAATAAACTCCACTCGATAACCCGCCTGCATTAAAATCAATTGAATACCTTCCTGCATTCTGAAATTCATTTACTACTGTTTTTACTTCGCTGCCTAGTAAATCATAAATAATTAATCTTACAATAGAATTTGTCGGAATCGAGTAATTAATTTGAGTTGTTGGATTAAATGGATTCGGATAATTTTGTTCGACTGCAAATTCATATTTTATTTCATCTTCTACACTTGTTATGGTTGTTAAATCGACAGTAACTATTTTTGAATATGCAAATATACCGTCAAGGTCAATTTGTTTTAAGCGGTAGGAGACTTGATTAAGATTAGGATTAAGATTAAGAGTAAGATCATCAGTAAATGAATATTCTTTTGGTGAGTTTGTAGTACCGTACCCTGGTACAAATCCGATTTCACTCCAATCATCCAATCCATCATTCATCCAATTAAAAGATCGCTCAATAGAGAAACCGAAATTGTTCACTTCTGTTGCGGTTTGCCAGTACAATTCTACTATGTTGTCAATAGTATGAGAAGCCGTGTATTCAGTTATTTCAACAGGAAGAGGGTCTTCCTCGGATCCGAAAGCAAATTCACTGAAGGAAGTTATTGTTGCAACAATTTCATCTGTTTCCGAATCATATGAGGTTGGAAGTGCTGTAAAAGTACCGGAGCCGGGAGTTGGTCTGGAATATACCGTAATAGAATTCGGATTATTAATTCCGGAATTAGGAATGTCTGATATTTTAAATCTTAATGCCCCTGTAAAACTTGATGATAGAGCAGAACTTTCAATAATCCATCTATAATTGCTTACATTACCAACAATATTTTGAGCTAAATTAATGCCCTTACTTATGATTAAATCAGCAGGAGTGTCATCATATCTGTAAACATCTACTTGGCCTGAACCCGCATCAGCTTCTAAATTGATTGATATGGCTGTTGTGTTATCATCATCATTAAAAGAGACGGCTCCTTCCCCACCGCTTATAGTTTTTCCAACACTTGCAACACTATTAGTAGCACCGCCTAATTGTGCAATGTAATTTACAGTAATACCCCCAGCAGATGTAAATGCCCCGCCCACATATAGGTAATTTGCGTTTCGTCCTAAAGATAAGACTTCATTGTTTGTTCCGGAACCAACAGCAGACCAACTGTTGTATTGCCATTTAGCAATTTTACTTGCCGAGGATCCACCTGCAGAAGTAAAGTTACCGCCAACATATAATCCCTCACCAGCAATAATAATAGCATTAGCCACACCATTTAAGCCGGATGAGAGTTTTGACCAACTAGTACCATCCCACTTAGCAACACGGTTAGCAATACCTCCCCACGACTCAACAAAATCACCACAAACAAAAATATTAGTTCCGTATGGTGCAATTCCATAGATAGTGGCACCTAATGAACCCCCTTCGAGTGCGGTCCAATTACTACCGTTCCATTTAGCAATACTTGATACAGAAGTGCCGCCGGCTTGAGAAAAAGAACCGCCCGCATAAACTAACCCATCTTTAACTGCTATTGAATAAACGTAATTATTCATTCCGGTACTAAGAGAGTTCCAACTGCTGCCATCCCATTTTGCGATATAATTTCGGTTTGTAAATTTTCCGCCGATATATACATTACCTCCTTCTACTGCTATACAACGAGCATTGTCAAAATT
>CAYLVF010000373.1:0-3018 GCA_964387045.1 uncultured Melioribacter sp.
ATAGATTAGATTAAAATTCGTCAGTTTACGGATTTACGTCTATTATAAATATTTGTGTGGAGTGGAAAATCTTCCCCGGAATCTTTGAGATTCCGGGGAGTAATAACAACTTAATACTCTATCAAAGTACCCTGTCTTTCTTTTGCTATTCTATCCCATTCTTTTGCGGATGTGTTAAGAAGTTCGTGTTTTTCTTTTCTTAATTTCTCCATATCAAGACCGATATATTTTTGAGCTTTTGCTTTCGTTGAAACATCGGGCATAGCAATTGGATAACTAACACCATGTTTAACAAGAACGAGCGCTAACTCTTTACGAGCTTGTTCTGCTTTTTGGATCCCTGTTCCAAGTACTCTTAAGGCTTCGTTAGGTGAATGGAATCCCGCACCGTTAGCCGCTGCAACCCAATCCCATCTCCATTGTGAATGTCGAATTAACTGCAGAGCTTTTTCCATTTCCTTACCGTTTGCACCGTTATCCCATGCAGTTTTTGCTTCTATATGTGCAGCGGCTAAAGCTTCTTCCAACAAGCCGCGTAATTCCATAATTTTATCCTGTCTCGTAAAAACCATTTGAATCATCTTATCGGTGTTTTCTCTATGACAAACGAAACATGAATTTTCTACGTTGTTAAGAGGTGATTGAATATGATGATCCGTAAACTTAACTCCTCCCTCGGTTTTATAAGGCATGTGGCAATCTGCACACGAGACACCTTTTTCAGCATGTGTCCCGGTCATAAACAATTCATAATCGGGATGCTGTGCTTTTAACATCGGTGCTTTACTTAAAGCATGAGTCCAATCGGAAAAATTAATTTCATCAAAATATTCTTCCATATCATCGGCACTGAATCCTTTATCCCAAGGGAACGTTAGATAATTGCCTTCACCTTTGAAATAATACTCAACATGGCATTGCGCACAAACAAGCGATCTCATTTCGTTATGTGAAAAATCCGAAATCTTTTTTCCTTGTCTTTCAAAAGCTTCGATTAATGCGGGACGAGTAATCCTTAAATTCATTGTCTTCGGATCGTGGCAATCTTGGCAACCGATAGGATTTATGATTTGATGACCTCTATCGAACCAATTAGCTTGATAAAATTCGGCAACGCCTTCTTCAGCCATAACCCTTGGAACATCAGTGCTTTTGCAAGTCCAGCATGTTGAAGGCATAGGACGGTCATCATTTCCGCCGGTTCTAAGAATTTCTCTAATATCTTTTACTGCATGAGCATGACCTCTGGCTTGATTATATTCTTTTGCAAACCCGTATCCCGCCCACATTATGACAAGTTCGGGAAAATCTTCTAAATAATCTCTAAATGCGGAGCCGGCATACTTACTTGCAAAATTAGTATCTAAAGTTTTGCGGTATGTTTCATATTCGCGCGGATAATTTTCTCCCCATATTTCATTTCTCGGTTCCCATTCGGGAAGCGGTTTAACTGTTTGAAGAGTTAATGCTTCGCTTCTTCGTTCAACAATGGATGAAGCAAAAAGACCTATTAAAAATACAATTACAACGGTAGAGAAAAACAACAGCCATCCTACCCACTGTTTTTCTTTAATTATGTCTTGAATTGGTCTCATCGAAAGTCCTTTAGTTTATTGTTATTAATTTTCTTTTGCAAAAAACTTTTTCATCCAGCCGGGTAGGATTTCTTCGTACTGCGGAGTTTGGGCATACGGTGTTGATGATAATCCCTTAACTCTGCCATGAGGAACTTCACGGTGGCAATCCCAGCAATAACCCGGTCTTTGATCTTCAACACTTCTGTTATTAATTGCTCTTAATCCGATAGGATGAATTTGATTTGAATGACACCGGACACAATTTTGCTGTACTGCTTCCATACCGGCACTTTTAATTCTTATAACCTGCGGCTCTAATCTGAAAGTAAACATTGTTGCGTGTCTTAGTCCGTCCATCGCTTTGAAATAATATGTTCTTACAATATGATCTTGCGGAACATGACAATCGTTGCAGGTTGCAACTTTAGCATGACTGCTTCTTTCCCACGTTGCATATTGAGGAGTCATAACATGACAATTAATGCATGCCATCGGATCATCGGAAAGATAAGAAACAGCATTAGAGATGTAGAATATATGGAGTCCTATACCGAAAAAAATTCCAAGCAAAATAATAACCGGAAATCTCCATCGCGGCGGTGGTTTAAATACATGTAATATTTTAGATAGAATATTTCTCTTCTCAATTTTTTGTTGAGACATTTTCATCTCCGGTTTCTGAAATCTTATTTAGCTTTTTAATATCTGCCGTACTTCTGGGATGCCCCAAGCTTTGAATATTTTTATTATGAATTACGTACTGTTCTTTTGTGATATTATTCTGCCAATTTCCCGTAAGCATGCCTAAACCAATAATAAAAATATAAATACCCACGATCCCAACTGCAACCCATTTCTTGTTAAAGGTTTTTTTTATGAGTTGCGGTTTCAATTGAAGCGTGTCTTTAACGGGACAAACATCAACACAACTCATACATGTAGAGCATTCATCCGAAAGCACTGTCTTAACGCTGTCAACCTTTATAAAAGAAGGACATGCTTTATTACACAAACCACAATCAATGCATGAGACCGGGTCGCGCTTGATTTTATTGGGACTGAGCAAGGTGAATATTCCAAGCAAAGCACCGTACGGACATAAATACCTGCACCAAAAATTTCTAACAACTATTGAAAGAACAAATAAAACCGCTATTACAATTAAAGCAAACCGCGAAATATCCGCAAAGAAATAATACATTTTTACATCGGCAACCATATTATAAGGAGTGTCTAAAAAATACTTTAAAGATGCGGCAGTCATTGTAAAAAATATTGCATAAACAAAATAAGCAAGCATCAAGTATTTTAAGCTTCGCAGCGGGTAGTCCAAGAGTTTCGGAATTTTGATCCGTTTCTTAAAAAGTTTTTTGGATACTTTATCGCCGAAGTCACCGACGAGTTCGGAAAGAAATCCGATTGGACACATCCAACTGCAAAA
>CAYLVF010000374.1:0-3008 GCA_964387045.1 uncultured Melioribacter sp.
AAAAACTGCAGGGTGAAGTATTCTACCCACCGAAAGAAGTAATCGAAAATGCACATATTAAAGATTGGGATAAACTTAACAAACAAGCCACCACCGATTATGCAAAGTTTTGGTCAGACAGAGCAGAAGAACTCCACTGGTTCAAAAAATGGGATAGAGTTCTTGATGACCGCAAAAAACCTTTTTATAAATGGTTCACCGGTGCAAAGACTAACATTTCATATAATTGCTTGGATGTTCACGTTCAAACACATCGACGAAATAAAATAGCATTGGTTTGGGAAGGGGAGAACGGCGACTTTGAAGCAATGTCATATTTCCGTTTACATAGAGAGACTTGCAAATTTGCGAATATTCTAAAAAGTATGGGAGTTGAAAAAGGTGATCGAGTTACAATCTATATGGGCAGAATTCCCGAGATAATGATTGCAATGCTTGCTTGTGCGCGTATCGGTGCAATACACTCAGTTGTATATGGTGGTTTTTCTGTAGAAGCTCTTCATGAAAGAATTGAGGACAGTAAATCAAAAGTTCTTATTGTTGCCGATGGTGCATATCAAAGAGGGAAGATCGTCCCTTTAAAACAAATTGCTGATGAAGCACTTCAACGAGCCGGAGGTATTGAACATGTTATTGTTGTTAAACGTACCGGACAAGAAATCAAAATGGAATTCGGTCGTGATATGTGGTATCACGAATTAAGAGAACTCCCCATTGCATCAAACAATTGTGCCTTAGAAAAAATGGACTCGGAAGATCCTTTATTTATTCTTTATACATCCGGAACAACAGGTAAACCGAAAGCAATTTTGCATACACACGGCGGTTATATGGTCGGGACTTACACAACTCTTAAATATGTTTTTGATATTCAAGAACAAGATAGATATTGGTGCGCTGCAGATCCCGGATGGATTACAGGTCACAGTTACATTGTATATGGTCCATTACTCAATGGAGCTACATCTTTTATGTATGAAGGTGCACCGAATTATCCATATCCAAACCGCTGGTGGAAGATGATTGAGAATTACGGAATTAATATTTTATATACGGCTCCGACAGCAATTAGAGGGTTAATGCGTTTCGGCGAAGCTTGGGTTAAACGTCATGATTTATCTTCATTAAGATTACTTGGTTCAGTTGGTGAACCTATTAATCCCGAAGCATGGAAATGGTATCACTCGGTTGTCGGTAATGGTAAATGTCCAATCATGGACACATGGTGGCAAACCGAAACCGGAATGTTTATGATTACTCCGATGCCTTGCGTTCCACTTAAACCGGGTTCCGGTACAAAACCATTCCCCGGAATTGAAATGGATGTGGTCGATGAAAAAGGTAAATCGGTTAAACCGAATGAAGAAGGTTATCTAGTTATAAAAACACCTTGGCCCGCTATGATAAGAACAATTTACGGTGATGATCAAAGGTATGTTGACCAATATTGGAGCAAATACCCCGGTATGTATATGACTGGTGATAGCGCAAGAAAAGATAAAGATGGTTATTTCTGGATTATCGGAAGAGTTGACGATGTGATAAAAGTTTCCGGTTACAGACTTGGAACCGCCGAAATTGAAAGTGCTTTAGTTAGTCACAGCTCAGTTGCAGAAGCTGCGGCAATTGGAATCCCGCATGAAGTAAAAGGAAACGCAATTTATGCTTATGTAATTTTAAAAGCCGGTCAGTCCGGAAGCACAACATTAGCCGAAGAATTACGACAGCATGTTTCTCACGAGGTTGGTCCGATTGCAAAACCCGAACAAATAGAATTTGTTGATGCATTACCAAAAACTCGATCGGGGAAAATAATGAGACGAGTTCTTAAAGCAAAAGCAATGGGTGAAGATCCCGGTAATTTATCAACGTTGGAGGATTAACCTAAATACTATCATTCGGACTTGATCCGGAATATTCTAGGGTATCAATCCCGCAAAAGCGGGGATCGATAACTGTAATGTTTTCTTTGTGAGACTCTGTGCTTACTTCGTGAAACTTTGTGACCTTATCTATTCAATGAAGTTGATTCAATCTATATGAACCATCATTTAAAAATAATCATGAAATTCTAAATCTCATTTATTATTTTAACCGGTCGATTTAGTAATTTATTCTAATAACGGGGGGAAGACTGTTATTGCCTTCCTTATGGTTTTTAAATGAAAGTATTCTATTATGTTTCTTTATTCCTATTCGTTTGTCTTTCGCTAAGTGCACAGCAGACCGGTAGATTAAGAGGTATCGTTTCCGATTCAACAAGCGGTGAATTTTTACCTTATGCAAATGTTTATATAGATGAGTTACAAACCGGTGCTTCCACTGATGAACGCGGTTTATATCTTATCAACCGAATCCCGGCAAACAGAGAGTACCTTGTCAAAGTCTCTTTTGTAGGGTACCAAGCTAAATTGGTAAAAGTATATATTGCCCCAAATAAATTAACCCAATTAGACATTACTCTTAAACCTGAAGGGATTGAACTAAGGTCCATTGAAAAAGTAGGTGAGAGAATAATACAAAAAAATCAAACCGATATTGGTTTGGAAAGAATTTCAGTGAAGACTTTGCAATCATTACCCAAAGGAGTTGAGACTGATGTTCTACGTTCTTTACAATATGTTTCCGGTGTAAGAACAACCGGAGATGTTTCTGCAAAGTATTATGTAAGAGGCGGTACAAGTGATCAAAACTTAGTTAAGCTAAACGGTATAACTATATATAATCCATTCCACGCACTTGGACTTTTTAGCGTTATCGATCCCGAAATGATCAATAGTGTTGAATTTTATAAAGGCGGGTTTACTTCCGAACATGGCAGCAGACTCTCATCTGTATTAAGTATTATTTCCAAGGATGGTAATCGAAATAAATTTAGTGCTTCGGCAAGCACAAGTTTTTTAACAAATAAATTGTTGGTCGAAGGTCCGATTCCGAATGGTTCTTTTATTCTTACCGGAAGAAGAAGTTTTTCGAACGATATTCTTAAAAAGTTTTTAAATGAACAA
>CAYLVF010000375.1:0-2026 GCA_964387045.1 uncultured Melioribacter sp.
ATGTTCTTTGAATTTTTTGTAACGCTCTTGCACCTTTAATGCTATTGTTAAAAAAAACGATAGCACAAAATAAGCAATAAAATGTTTTACTTTATCATCTAATGCAAATTCCGGTAAAGAGTCCCCCGGTAAACTGGTTAAAATAAAAATTGTGATCCAATGAACGGCTAGCGGAATGTAGATAAATAATATCTTTCTTTTAAAAATTACTTTTAACAACAGTATCCTCGAGAAATTTGATTGTATACGGAATATTTTTCATTATTAAGTCTGCAGTAATTCCATGTTCTGTTACATTTTCAAGCAGAAGATCGGCAGCCAAGCTATGAATATACACTGCACTAACAATAGCTTCTTCTAAATCGCTTGACTGCGCAATAAACGAAGCTAATAGACCTGTTAACACATCACCCGAACCGAATGTTGCCATGCCGGGATTACCGGTAGTGTTAATCAAAGCTTCACCTAACGGCGTAAAGATAATTGTAGGGGCTCCCTTAAGCACAAGATAAGCTCCGGTTTCTTTCACAAATTTTTTGCCTAACTCTAGAATAGTTTCTTGAAGAACTTTCAATTTTATCCCCAGCAAGTTGGCAAATTCGTGATAATGCGGTGTTAGCACCATTCCATTCAGATTAATTTTCTTGTAGTAATTATCAGAAATTGCATAGAGTGCATCGGCATCAACAACTACTTTTTTATTCTTCAGCGATGTCAATAAATAACGAACGGCTTCGATGGTTTCGATTTTCCTTCCGAGTCCTGGGCCAATGGCTATTGAATCAGCCCAATCAAAATATTCTTTTATTTCATTAATATTTTTTTTCGATAAAAACTCAGTACCTTCATCATCGTAGTTAAACAGGGTTGCAGATTCTAATTTAGTATGAGCAATTGATTTCACAGAGTTCGGGAATGCTAAAATGGATGCACCCGCTCCGCCAAAGATCACGGAATTAGCAGTAAAACATGCAGCCCCCGGTAGTCTGCCTGAACCAGCTACGGTTAAAACTTTGCCAGCAGAGTATTTATGCATATCCATTTTTTTTATCGGAAGTCCAATAAAAGCATCTTCGGGTTCAATTAAATAATTTTCTACTTCCAATTCTTCAAAAAAATCTTCCCCAATTCCTATGTATCCCTTTTCAATCTCACCGGAATATATATAACCGTTTCCGTAAAATAATCCGGATTTTAGCTCTGCTAATGCAACAGTTAAGTCAGCGTTAAAAATTATGCTGCCGGTTGCATTATTAATATCAAGTCCCGTTGGTATATCAACAGCAATTTTATATGAACTAAATTTATTTACAGCGGTTATTATAGAGTTGTAGGGTTCTCGTAATTCACCTTTCGCACCGGTTCCTAATAAAGCATCAAATAAAACATAACATGATCGAAGCTTGTTGATATCCTTAATTGATTTATAATGGATTAGTGATGAACCTGGTCTATGCTTAATAAGTGATTTGAGAATTTCAAAATTTATTTTTGCATCCTCAGATAAATCATTACCCAATGAGAGTGATAAGACCTTAACGTTATATCCATCATTAATAAAGTGCCGGGCTAAGGCAAATCCATCTCCCCCATTGTTTCCCTTTCCGCAAATAATTCCAATTTCATGCGATTGATCGAGTTCGGGAAATTTATTCAACGTTATTTGATAGATAGATCGGGAGGCATTTTCCATCAATGTTATACTAGGGATTTTAAGCCGGTTAATCGCATAGTTATCGGCTTTTCGAACTTGTTGACTTGAATAAAGAGGTATCATGATTTATACCTATGTTATTATACCTCTAAAATAAGAATAATGTGCGGAAATGTTAATTAGAATGATAGGACTGAATAAATTATACTGAATAATGTATCAGGCAGAATACCAAATACCAAAACTAAAAGTCCCGAAATAATCACTGCTAATAATCCGGTAAAACTATTCCTAATTGTTATATCCGTAGTCGAATCCTTAAAATACATATAGACAACTACTCTGAGGTAAAAGTATACACTTATGGCACTT
>CAYLVF010000375.1:2036-3008 GCA_964387045.1 uncultured Melioribacter sp.
ATTGCCAGCCAAGTTAATTCAGATTTAATTGCTGCAATAAAAACATAATATTTACCAAAGAATCCTGCCATCGGAGGAATGCCAGCCAGGGCAAACATAAAAAGCGCCATGAAACCTGCTAAGATGGGACTCTTAGAATGAAGACCTGCATAAGAATTAATATCAAGATTTTCTTCGTTCTCACCTTCAATTAAAGCAATAACACCAAAAGCACCTAAATTCATAAAAGCGTAAGCGGTAAGATAAAATATAATACCGGCAACGCTGTCAATATTTCCAGCGGCAAGCCCTATTGTCATATAACCTGCATGAGCGATCGAAGAATATGCAAGCATTCGTTTCAAATTATCCTGAGCAATTGCAACTACACTTCCGTATAACATAGAAAGTGTTGCAACAACAGCAAAAAGAATTTCAAAGTTATTAGTAATGTTCTGTGTGAATATTGCCGATAAAATAATTATCAAAACACTGAAGGCGGCAGCTTTACCGGTTGTAGACATTAAACCGGTAACGGGTGTTGCCGCACCTTGATAAACATCAGGTACCCACATATGAAATGGGAATGCAGCAATTTTAAAGAGAAACCCTATGACAAATAGTACAAAACCTGTAACGAAAAGTACATCACTAACATAATATTCATAAGCAAAAACTATTTGATCGATACTTGTAGATTTTGCAGTGCCGTAAATAAGGGCAATACCAAATACAATAAAACCGGTTGCAAATGCACCTAAAAGAAAATATTTTAGCGCAGCTTCGGTATTTCCTGCTCTAGTTCTATTAATTCCAGCCAACACATAAAAACAAATCGACATTAATTCAAGTCCAAGGAAAATCATAAAAAGATCTCTTGCACCAGCCATCAACATCATACCTAATACGGATGATTGAACCAATATGTAAAATTCACCAAAATTCATTTTTGACTTTTTAACGTAATCAATTGCGTTCAGCACCATTATAGCG
>CAYLVF010000376.1:0-2985 GCA_964387045.1 uncultured Melioribacter sp.
TGGTTTAAAGATGATCGTCCGGATGAAATCGAAAATTATTGGCTTTCGTATTACGGAGAAATCAAAACAATCGATTCCATAATAAAGTTTTTATCTAATGCTAATTATAAATTTATAGGCAGTTATGTATTACCAGATAAAGCTTGGTGGGATGATTATTATACGCCGCTTTCAGATAGAATAAAAACATTAAAAAAGAAATATTCCGACGATAAAGAAGCGTTACAAGTTTTAGAAAACGAATCACTTGAAACGGAAATGCATAAAAGATATTCTGCTTATTATGGATATTCGTTTTTTGTTGTACGGAATGTTTAATTATTTGTTTTACTACCCAAACCGGGTATTCCCTTTTTAGTCTTCTTATAATATCTTTCATCTAAAATTAGTTTGAATAAATGAAAGCTATCAAAAAATTAATTTGCTTAATACTAGTCGTAGTTTCAACTCTATTATCTCAACGAAACTATTCATTCGGTTGGCATTACGAATCAATTGAGGTTGATAAATTAGAAAGACACTTCAGAATTTTTATTCCACGTGAATTGCCGGGCGAGGCACCGCTTGTTTTAATTTTTCATGCATCAAACAGCGGGATGGATAATGTTTTTAATACCGGCGATGGATTCAACGAATGGCCAAATCTTGCCGAAAGAGAAAAGTTTATTTTGGTTATCCCCAATGGTGTAAATCCAATTAACGGTGATGCCTTAGGGACAAACCAAAAATGGAATGACTGCAGAAAGAGTAAAATTGAATCCGAACAATTACCTCATACAGATGACGTTGGTTTTATTAGAGAACTAATTAATTGGTCAATTGAAAACCTTAAGATAAATGAGAAACAAATCTATGCTTCAGGTATCGGCAACGGCGGAATGATGGTTTATCGACTTGCAATTGAACTCGGCGATGTTATTTCCGGCGCGGCTGTATTTTTTGCAAATCTACCTGTTGATTCCGAGTGCACTCAACCGGTAAAATCTTTACCCATCTTTATAATGAATAGTACCGATGATCCTTTTGTTCCTTTTGGAGGAGGTGTGATAACAGGAGAGCGCGGCAGAGTTTTATCTGCCGAAGAGACCTTGAACTTTTGGGTTAATCTCAATGATCTGCATCCGTTAAAACGGACAAATAAATTTCACGAAGATATTAATCCGGATGATAATTCAAGAGTAATTAAAAATGAATTTAACCGTCCTTTCGCAAATCCGCCGGTTGTTTTCTATGTTATCACAAATTCGGGACACGTTGTTCCGTCAATTAAGTATGGATTTCTAAGTTCACAACAAAAAGAATTATTAGGGAATCAAAACCGTGATATTGAGGGCATTGTGGAAGCCTGGAGGTTTTTACGGAGGTTTTCGAAATAGTTTTAATTCATAATCCGTTATTTTAATCAAATTTAATTCCCCTCTTGGAATAAACATTCCAATAAATTAATTTTGAAATATATTTAACCATTCGTTAATTGGGTTACATAGAATGAAAAAACAAATAGTAATTTTTCTATTCATCTTAATAAGTAGTCCTTCATTCGCACAACTTCAAGTCCCAGAAAACAATGTCCTTTATTTATCTCAAGGATTTGTTTTAACAAATTTGAATTCATTAGGAATTTCTAATATTAATAATTCTGTTTCAAACATCGGAACAACAAATCCATCTTCTATGATTAACTTTAATAAAATTAGTATCGGCGGCAGTTATCATTTCGAAACGAAATTAGAAGAAGCATATCTTGCAAGTATTGGGCATAAAAGAATTTCTAATGAATTACCTCAATCAATTGGGATTGTTTTTCCTTTTAAAAATTTTAGACTCGGTTTAGCATTTAATCAAAAGTATAATTCATCCGCTGAATTTGACAGAATTCCTATAACGACTGTCGAGTTTCCCGACGGTACCGGTGAGTATTACAAACCGATTATGGAAACGAAAGTGTTAAGTTATTCTGTTTCTGCTTCTTATCGATTTGATAATATATTTATAGAGAATTCTTCTTTGGCATTAGGAGCTCGACTAACGAGAAACAGTTTAGATTATCACGAAGAACTTTTAAGTTATTCCTTTAATGTTAATTCCGAAAATTATAATTGGGCTTTTGGTGTTTTATTTAATCATGTGTTAGATAACAATAAATCGTTTTCTGCAGGAATTCTTTATGAGAGCAATATTAATATGAAAGAAACAATATTTCATTCGGATAAAAACTTAAACGGAAATCCGAACTTTTCGGCTTCTCAATTTTCATTAGTCTATTCTGCAAATTTTCCTGCGAAGGTTAGTTTTGACTTTTCGGCGGACTTTATAAATAATATTAGTTTGTATTCAACTGTGAATTATCTATTGTGGAGCGATGTGCATACAAATCTTAAAAATCAATTTGAGTTCTCTTTAACCGGGTTATATCACTTTAATGAAAATCTCAAAGCTTCATTCGGTTTTTTTACAACAGACCGCAACTATGAAGAAAATATACTGGGACTTAATGAAAAATTAAGAGCCGTATATTTATTAGCCGGTATTAATTATAAAATTTCTCTATTCAATTTCGGTTTATCGATAGCCGACAGCCATCTTTTTTCGGATGAATGGCGAAAGCAGACTATTGCAAAATTGGAGTTTGAGATTAATTTCTAATTTCACGTTCTGTTCCCGAACCGATTTTGACCATTTTCCCGACGTCGGCAAAATGGTCTTCTATTTCGTGCCCCGATGTTTCACAAGCGGTTTTTGCTTTATTGATTACTTTTACAAAGTTATCCCACTTTGTGTAACCAAGCAGATGCTGCAGATCCCGGGCAAACCAAAATTCTATGTTGTTTTCCGTTTTGTTTGCATAAGAATCGAAATTTTCTGCGAGCGATTTAATTACTTCTTTTTTCATTTTATAGTCTTTATTTTGTTTGGCATAATTTTGTATGAAATATTAAAACTTGCAATAAAAAACTATTTTGATCTCGGTATTCGTTGAATTAC
>CAYLVF010000377.1:0-2985 GCA_964387045.1 uncultured Melioribacter sp.
CAAATATTTACACTTGCACACGAACTGGCACATATCTGGCTTGGCAGAAGTGCTGGATTCGATTTTCGTCAATTACAACCAGCTGACAACCCAACCGAAATACTAAGTGATAAAATAGCTGCTGAATTTTTAGTGCCCGAAAAAACATTGACTAATATTTTACAAGAAGAACAGAATATCGAAAATATTGCAAGAATATTTAAAGTTAGTCAAATAGTTATTGCGCGCCGCTTGCTAGATCTTGGTAAACTAAATCGTCAAGAATTCTTTGACTTTTATAACGAACACGTAAAACGTGATACTCAAAAGAAAGAAGAAAAAGAAGGCGGCGGTGATTTCTACAAAACTCAGCGTAAACGTCTAAGCGTTCGGTTTTTAAGTTTTGTGAATCAAGCTGTTTTGGAAAATAAGCTGCTGATTAGAGATGCTTACAAACTTACAGATTTAAAAGGCAATACTTATCATACATTTATGAGGGAATATCTATATTAATGCCTTTTTATATTGTAGATACCAATTTTTTTATTCAATCTCATCGAATAACCTATCCATTAGATGTGGCGGAAGGATTTTGGGGAAAAGTAATTAAGATTGCCAATGAAAAGAAAGTTATTAGTATCGACAAAGTGAAAAATGAGATTTCCAAAAATGATGATGAATTAAAAAAATGGATTAAAAATAACCTGCCTTCAGATTTCTTTAAACCAACCGACAATCAAGAAATTTTAACGAGCTATGCACAAATTGCTAATTGGGCTAATTCAAAAAATGATTTTTATGTACAAAGAGCAATCAATGAGTTTTTAGACTATAATAATGCAGATGCACGGCTTGTAGCTTATGCTATTTCTTTAAAAGAGAATGGCTTAATAATAACACAAGAAATAAGTCAACCAAACCGCAAAAACAAAATAAAAATCCCGGATGTATGCAATGCATTTAATATTCAATACAAAAATACTATTGAAATGTTCAGATCCTTGGGAGAGAAATTTTAATCAGAGAACTATCTTTGATAGATGTATCAGAATAATCGATGAAAACCACCAAAAATCGAATAGACAGTCCCTACTTGTCGGGATGGAACCCAAGCATCGGGTGTGATGTGGTTAATGAAAATTAAGTTGTCCCATACAGTTAAAATTAGTTGTTCTCAAAAAAAAACTATCACAAATAATGAATCACTCGGTAAGAGTTTTTGCCGTTATGAATGACGGCAGTATAAAGAAACTCGCAAATAATAAATTTTATAATTTACACCGTAATGATAAGCAGTCCGCTTTCCCGGAATTTAGTAACAGTAAAGTGAAAATTGCAGAATTTATTGTAGAAATGGAAAACCGGAAACCAATTAGAATAATAAATGAGTTCTATAATTATTTTTCATTTGATGAAAAGGGTAGAATTAATGAAGAAGGATTTCGAGTTCAATTAGAATTACTAGCGAAATCATTCTTAAAGGGAGATGACGATAATAAGGTTTCGATAAAAGGTAATGTAATCGATGCGGCTAATATTTTTCTTAAGAAGCGAATCGAAACGCAGTATAAATGGCATCCCGATGAAAATATGGAGAACAGATTATATCAAAAAGTCTTTGGGTAGAATCACTACGGCAGAGACTCATAAAAATTTCTACATATACATGGATTAATAAGTAGTAATCTATTTGCATTCATTACCGATATCATGAAATATTTAACATGGATTTAAATTTATATATTGAATCGCTGTTCAGAGCAAAAGTAAGAAAAGACTCAAAGGTTAAAAATGCTTTTTTGCTCGTACACTCCAAAGCTTCGGGTATTCACATAAACATTGCTGAAGGCACTACCGGTAAGATTCCATCTTCCCCGCAACAGCCAAACTATATGGCAAGTGTCGGAAAATTGTTTACATCGACTATTATAAGCCTGCTGTACGAACGGAATGAATTATCATTTGATGACAAAATAAATAAGTATTTAGACTATGATCTAATGGATAGTCTCCATGTGTATAAAGGGAGAAACTATTCAGATGAGATTCAAATCAGACATCTTTTAAACCAAAGTTCCGGTTTACCGGATAATTTTTATCCGCTGTTGGCGGAACTGCTTAAAGATCCCAATTATAACACAACACCGCGGGAAGCAGTTTTATGGGCGAAACATAATTTAACGCCATCGGCTCCGCCGGGAAAAAAGGCTTTTTATACCGACACGAATTATCACCTGCTTGGATTGATCATTGAAAAAATTACCGGGAATCATTTTCATCATTCATTAAGAGAAATGATTTTTGAACCATTGGGAATGAAACATTCGAGTATGCTGCATTATTCGGAACCCATTGAACCTACAGATTTACCTATCGCTGATTTCTATGCTGATAAAATTCGGATGAATGATTTGAAGGGTTTTGCCAGTATTGATTATTCGGGTGGCGGAGTTGTTGCTCCACCGGAAGAACTTCTCAAATCCATGGAAGCATTAGTAACGCATAAACTGATATCTGAAGAAACGTTGAATATAATGATGAATGATAAGGTAAATCTTTATCCCGGTTTTGATTATGGTTATGGAATTTGGCAGGTAAAGTCTATACCACTTCTATTACCTCTCAAATACAAATCTTGGGGTGTTTTAGGGGCAACCGGCGCTTTTATGTTTTACCATCCCGAATTAGAAACATATCTTATAGGAAACTTTAATCATAGCGCCTACCAAAAAAAGTGCGTGCGATTTATGTTTAATATTATAAAATCCATATGGAATTTTGCAAAGTAAGTATTAACATATACACCTTTAGTAATTTATAAGTCGAGCGGACAGCTTCTGCTTTGAGTAGTTTACATTCTAAGACCCAGCTGCATCATTTATTTACTAGTCCATATTAGTTTTAAAATGAATAAAGATTTGCAAATCAATTTACTTTCAGCAAGTGAATTGAATTAGTATAAATATCAAAGTAAAATATTAATTGAATTTGCAAATGCGTAGCAAA
>CAYLVF010000378.1:0-2964 GCA_964387045.1 uncultured Melioribacter sp.
GTTATTACAGCAGTATTGGTCAGGTTAACAGAGAAATTATTATGAAAGTTGATCCTTATGTAAACTTTGCAGAATATGATAATTTAAACGGTAATAGCCCGGGCAGTGACGGAATAGTTGATTTTATTTATATCATTTATCGAAATGCTACAAGTAGCCACTGGTTCTATACAGGAATTGCTCGTTTAGAAGTAAGCTCAACAATAAGTGTAGATGGTAAACAAATCGTAAATAATACTTTCATTGGAGGTGGAGTCCAACAGAGAGGGGGATACAATGGGCGTGATTATACGTTATATGTAGCAGCCCACGAAATGGGTCATTACCTACTGGGTGGTAATCATATAACAGATGCAGCAAATCTTTGTTTAATGTCAGCTCAAATTCCTGTTTGGAGTGGTAGTAAAGGAATGCATTCATGGGAAAGACAAAAATTAGGATGGATAAATTATACCGATAAATCAACAGACGGGTCGGTTACAATGTCAGATTATATGACTGCTGATCAAGTTTACAGAGTCCCTATAAGCAGCAGCGAATATTTCTTAATAGAAAATAGAAAAAAGATAAGTCCGCACGATAAAGCCGGAGATACTGGTTTTTATTTTTATAGAGTGACCGGTGCATCATCATTCCCCCCATCAATAGATGTTCTATGTGCAGATGGGAATTGGGACTTTAGTATTAATACTTCAACTCAAACTCTTACCAGAACTACACCAAATGTAAACGGTAAAGATGAAATGAATTTTTATAATGAAATTGGTGGGGTAAAATATGCTTGCTATACTCCAATTTATCACGAAAATTCAGCGTGGGGGGATGATGAAGATGCATTTGACTTAACTTTCAATAATGTATTATCTCCGGTAAGTAACCCTCGTTCAAACAATGGTGGTTCGCTTGACTTTACCATTGAAGTAACCGGTACAAATACAATTCAATTTTATTTTACAGACCCATATGCTGGCAAACCATCAAAACCGCAAAATTTAAAAGTTGGACCAAGCGCAAATAGTCATCCGTTATTAACTTGGGATAGTAATTCAGAACCTGATTTATCCAGTTATAAAATTTATAAAAAAGTAACAGCTGAATGGGGTTGGCAGTATTTAGCAACAACAACATCAACTTCATATGAAGATCAGACAGAAGAATATTTGACAGGTGGCGCTCAAGCTAATGAACGCAATGTGGATTATCGGATTACCGCAATAGATACTCAATCAAAGGAATCTGTGCCATCAGATAAAGTAACAGCAAGGGTAGCAGGTGCACCTTTAGATAAGAAAGGCTCGGATGATCTAACTAAGTCTAAACCGACAGACTACTTTATTTCTCAGAACTATCCAAACCCTTTTAATCCAACAACAGTAATAAAATATCAACTCCCCGAAGCAGTAAACGTAACAATAAAACTATACGATATGCTTGGCAGAGAAGTAAAAGAATTTATTAACAATACACAAGAAGCCGGATATTATGAATTAACAATTGACGGCAGCGATCTATCAAGCGGAACTTATATATATAGAATTACAGCGGGTGATTTTACAGACTCAAAAAAACTTTTACTACTAAAATAGATTCTAGTTTGTAAGCCAGAGATTCCATCCGTTAGCCAACAGATGGAATCTCTCTGTTTACTTAAAACCCGGCACGTAAAGAAAGAACAAAATTCCTTCCCGCCGCGGCTAATCCTGAACTATATGGTCTGTATCTTTGATCGGTTATATTTTCTATACCGCCGCTTAAAAATAACAAATCACTTAATTGATAACTCATTTTTAAGTTAAGCGTGTACCAGCTTGGTGAATATGGATTTCCGTTTTCGTCTTCTGCATATAGATAAGTTTTACCTCTTTCTTCTTCTGCAAGATTATCATAGCTTACTTCACCGTTGTAAACTGCATACAAATCCATTTTCATTCTTTGCGCGGAAAATGTTAAGTGAGTTGAGCCGAACCAAGGACCCGCATGTCTAAGCGGACTTTTACTTCTGTCGTTAAGTTCTTCTTCACCTTTTTGATAATTGAAACGAGTTGAAAATCCGAATCCCGCGGGAAGTTTTAATTCTACACCTGTTTGAATTCCCCAAACATAAGCGCTTGCCGCATTTTGTATCGCTTGAATTTGACTAAGTTCGCCCGAATAGACCAAACTGTCTAAACCATTTAAAGAATAATTTCTTCTTACCATTGCATCATCCAGAAAAGTGTAGTAACCGGTTAAATCAATTTTCATGAAATCACCGAAGACTTTTGCAATACCCAGCTCTGCGTTATATGCATATTCGGCTTTAAGATTTGGATTTGGGATAACAACACTGCCAGGTTCGGAATCAAAAACTTTTCCCATGTCATCTATGTTTGGTGAGCGGAATCCGCTTGAAAGATTTAATCCAATCGACCAAGATTTCTCCGGTGTATAAACCAAACCTATACTTCCTGTAAGTGCACCATTGTTTAATTCAGCTTTTGTAAATGGAAAAGGATAAAACGTTGTATCGAAATCCGCATTTATATTGAAGTAATTGTACCTTGCCCCGGCTTGCATAAGTAAATTTTGACTCATCTTAAATTGATAAGTTAAATAAGCGGCATAAGATGACCAATTTGATTGCGGGTATCTTGAAGGTCCGGGAATAATATTTCTTGATAAAATATTTTCATCAGTTCCGGTAGAAGCTACATCATTGTAAACAAATTCTAATCCGTAAATAATATTATGTTGTTGATCGAAAGACTTATTGAAATCAAAGTTGATCGAGTATGCATTTACTTTTTCGATTCTGCTTCTTTCTATATCATCGTTAAAATCTCTGTCGATTCGGCTTTCCTCAAAAAATTGATGAGCCAATCGAATTGTCATATCATCATAAACCGAATTATTGTATTGATTTGTGATTTCCAGATTATTCATCATCCATTTTTGCGGACCGTAATACCACTCGGCACTTCTCGG
>CAYLVF010000379.1:0-2954 GCA_964387045.1 uncultured Melioribacter sp.
ATTTATCAAGCCGCCATAACAAAATCATGTAAAAAGTCATTGGAACAACTGCTGCTATTAAAGAAGCAAGTATCGGCATTTAACTTCGATTCCTTTTTTTCTTTTCGAATTGAGAAAAACCATGTGCAAAAAATTTTGATGCAAGACTGATTATAATAAATATTGAACATAGCTGAATAATTATTGTCAATATGATTTCACTAATTGAAATATCTATCAGATTTAATTTGATAAGCATAATAGGAGCAGTTGTAAGTGGGAAGTAAGTTAATATATTACTCAGTAATGAAGTCGGAGCAACCAATATCTGAACCGAAAGAACTATCGGTACAATTAAAAATAAACTAATAAGAGTTGTTATTTGCTGCGATTCACTTTCGGAAGAAATCTGTGAACCAACCGCAAGAAAAATAGAAGTATAGATTAGATACCCCAATAAAAAATAAACAATTAGTAATAAGTAATTAACATCATTCTGAAAATTGATTGATGTCTTCGATAAAACGAAATAGCTGATACCAAACCAAAATATTGTTTGAACTAGACCAATTAATATTAATCCAAAATACTTACCGAATAAAATATCCTTAGCGGAAACACTTGATAATAATATTTCGTTAACATGGGTTGACTTCTCTTCTAACAATGCTCGTATAAAAGTTGAACCCGAAAATATTATCACAACAATCAGAAGAAATAGAAACGCAAAACTTGACATAAAGAATTGATGAAAATTCTTTTCATTTATATCATTTTCATTAAACGATTTTTGTGAAAAACTGAATTTTGGAAGTTGAATATTCTCGTCTGCAAAACTTAATTTACCTTTTAAAATACTTGATTCAATCGTATTTTTTATTTCATTTAACTCGATGGGTGAAAGTGTTAAACCATAATAGATATCAATATTGTAAGAATTCTCAAATTCATTAATGATAACGACGGCATCATAAAAATCCGCATTTTGCTTATCGAAAGATTTTAATCGAACTGTAATAAAAGAAGGTTGAGTTTCAGTTTTGGTGATCTTTTCTAATTCAGAGCCAATTAAATCAAAATAGGTTTGATTTTGTGTTTGTACAGCTACAACTTTTGTATAATTCAAATTGGATTCTGTAAAAAATCCAGCAATACCACTTATAGAAATTATCAAAATCGGAGCGATAAAAAGTGTTGCCATAAACAAGCGATTTTTAACTTTTTCTAAGAACTCCCATTTTGCAATTGCTAAAACTTTTTTCATTGATTGATAGCTAATACTGAAAGTGTTGTGTTATTAATTCAAAAATAAGTTATTTGTAGATAACAATTTAAGTTATTATTCGGCTTAGCAAAATTATTGATTATCAGATTACCAATAGCTATATTTCCGCCTTACATTTTTCGATATTCCTATGATCATTAAGTTTACAAATTATTCCGATGGAATTCATCATTTAGAATTTCGAGAAACTGCGGGAAAATTAAATCTTAGCTCTGATTTTGTTGATGATGTTCTATTAAATTGTGAAATGGATAAATCTCCCGGTCAGGTTATTCTTAGCTGTAATGTAACCGCCGAAACCCGGTTAACTTGTGACCGCTGTACTCAAGAATATAATCAATCTTTACAGTATAGCTTCAAGATGACTTATTTGATTGAGAAAGAGAGAATTGCCGAAGAGGGAACAGATATTCATTATTTATCGCCGGATACCGACAAAGTTGATCTTCATCAAGATGTTAGCGAATTAACGACTTTGGCTTTACCAATGAAACATCTTTGTGATGAAAACTGTAAAGGTTTATGCCCGATTTGCGGGATAAACTTTAACGAAAGTACATGTGATTGTAAATACGAAGAAATCAACCCGGTTTGGGAACCATTATTGAAATTAAAAGATAAACTAAAAAACTAAAGGTCTGAAATGCCACATCCAAAACGAAAAATATCCAAAACACGAAGGGATAAAAGAAGAACACATTATAAGGCAACTGCTCCTTCGTTGTCTAAATGTTCAAATTGCGGCGAAATGAAACTCAATCATAGAGCTTGCCCTAACTGCGGTTATTATGCCGGCAGATCAATGTTCGTCCCAGAATCATAAATCTTCGGATTATGACTAACCAACAAAGTAATTTAAAATGCAAAATTGCCGTTGACGCTATGGGGAGTGACTTTGCTCCCCATAACGACGTCATTGGTGCAATACAAGCGCTTAATGAAAATAAAAATTTTCAATTATTTTTAGTCGGTGATAAACCGGCAATTCTCGAAGTACTCAATAAAAATAATGTTGATCATCCTGAAGAAAATATTATTCACGCACCTGAACAAATTACAATGTCGGATTCTCCGACAACAGCAATAAGAACAAAGAAAAATTCTTCTTTGGTTGTAGGCGCAACACTTGTTAAAGAAAAAAAAGTTGATGCATTTGTAAGTGCCGGTAATACCGGTGCAATGTTAGCCGCTTCAACTCTAATTATGGGAAGAATCAGTGGTGTAAGCAGACCAACCATTGGTGCTTCATTCCCGAATGCAAAAAACAAATTTACTATGTTGTTTGATGCCGGAGCCAGTGTTGATTCTAAACCTCAACATTTATTGGAATATGCTGTTTTGGGTACAATCTTCTCGCGTGAGATTTATAAAATTGATAAACCGAAAGTTGGTTTACTCAGTGTTGGTGAAGAGAAAGAAAAAGGTAATGAACTGACCTTTTCTGCACATGAACTGTTAGCAAAATCGGATTTGAATTATCTCGGGAATGTTGAAGGAAGAGATATATTAAACGGTAATGTCGATGTGATCGTATGCGATGGTTTTGTCGGAAATGTGATTTTAAAATTTGGTGAAAGTGTAATAGGATTCCTTAAATCGAAAGTAAGATCTTATGCTGATGCCGGAATCCTGAACAAAATAAAAGCTCTGGTTACTAAAAGTGTCCTAAAAGATTCTTTGAAAGATATGG
>CAYLVF010000380.1:0-2953 GCA_964387045.1 uncultured Melioribacter sp.
ACGGGCAATATATGGTAAGACATTATAGAAAAGTATTGCTAAAAGCAGCAGAGCATAAAGTTATGGTGAACGCTCACGAACCGATAAAAGATACCGGCATAAGAAGAACATTTCCAAATATGATTTCACGCGAAGGATTAAGAGGAAATGAATTTAATGCCTGGTCGAGTGACGGAGGCAACCCGCCCGAACATTTAACAATTGTTCCTTTTACAAGAATGCTTTCCGGACCGATTGATTTTACACCGGGTATTTTTGATATTAAGTTTGATAAGTATAAAAAAGACAATCAAGTAAATACAACTTTAGCTCATCAACTTGCATTGTATGTTGTCATTTACAGCCCTATACAAATGGCGGCGGATTTACCCGAAAACTATGAAGGTCATCCCGCATTTCAATTTATTAAAGATGTTGGTATTAATTGGGATGAAACAAAAGTATTGGATGGAGAAATCGGTGAGTTTGTAACTATTGCTCGTAAAGAAAGAGAAACCGGTAATTGGTTTATCGGAAGTGTAACGGATGAAAACGAAAGAGAAATTATAATTCCGCTTTCATTTTTAGACAAGGATAAAACTTATAGAGCAGTGATTTATAAAGATGCGGAAGACGCGCATTGGGATAAAAATCCCACTGCTTATGTTATTGAGAATAAAGAAGTAGAAAATACTGATGAACTAAAGATTTATTTAGCTCCGGGCGGTGGGGTTGCGATTAGTTTGTTTGCTAATTAACGTGTTTTGATTAGCAATTGTAACCGCAGACTTCACGTCTGCGGTTGTAACCTCTCGATAAAAAAATCTAAAGTAGTATTAAATACAAGTTATATACCTAAATGCAAAAATGAAAAGTTTAATACTCATAATAGTAATTTTAGTTACTCCACCTTTTTTTTCTCAGAGTTCTTTTGGTGATTATTTAAATAAGAATTTGGATTCTTTGGTTAATGAAGAAGCAATAATTAAAAATTCCGTCGATGAAAATTATTTATCATATACTCGCTCTAGTTTTGCAATTGGATGGCAATCACAATTTAAACCTCTTGTCGTAAACACTCGTTTAACTTTTACATTAAGTTATACTATATCAAATTTTTTCTCTTCCTTTCAAGAAATGGAAAATCAAATTGGCTTATATACTGAAATTGGCATAAATAATATGTCAGTTTATATTCAAGCTGGCCCAGAATTAAGATTGTTTAAAAATATTTATATCGTACCGAAAATAGGAGCTTCATTTGCTTGGATTGCTGGAGTAGAAAGAGGTGGTATTGGATTTTTATATTTCTATGGTGGTAACATAGGATATATTTATTCACTGAAAGAAAATTTATCATTTTATTTGGAAGGTGGAGCAGATTTTATTCCTATTGAAGAAACACAAGGTATTTACTTTGCAAGAGTTGGTGTTTCGTTTAAATTATTCTAAAAAATAAAAACGGTATATTACAAGCGCATCACCCCGACCGCTTCATTCTGCTCGGGCTGTAAAAATATCTTTGGGGTAGTCGTTCTAACTGAGATTGTAGTTCAAGGTTGTCATTGTAAATAAAATCGCAGCAAAAAATGTTTGTGAAAAAAGTTAAACATTTTTTGCTTGTAATCGTTCGAGTTATCATTCTAGAAAACATTGTATCTACAGGCGGCGGGTTATGCGCAACCCCTACTTGCAACAACGCCGACAGATGTCGGCGGTTACATTCAATCTGTGTAGAGAGTATTTAAAAAGAGGTGGATTTTTTGATATTGTACCGAAGGCCGGATCCGCCGGAGGCGGACAAGCTCGAATTTACCCGCCTTTGACGGGACGGCAGATCATCTATTGATGAACTGTATACATAATAATTTAGTACCGAAGGCCGGACTCGAACCGGCACATGGTGTAAGCCATACCAGATTTTGAGTCTGGCGCGTCTACCAATTCCGCCACTTCGGCAATTCAATTAAGAACAAAAATGAGTTGTAAAAATACGAAAGAAGTGATCAGTTATCAAATAATTTAGTCTTAGTAAAAGAATATTTCTCAGTTGTTAGCGGAGATATACCATTAACAATTCTTAATCTTTTAGCTCTTTCCATCTCAGCGAAAAATATTCTTGCGGTAAAATTATTAAGTATATATTTACCTTTTCTTCGCCGTTTATAAATTATCTTTGTATGTTCGGAGCGATGCTGTGGATTATTTGCTTTGTAACCTAAATAAGAAAATAAAACGGCAAGTAAAAGTCCGCCGAAAAAAACAACCGATGATAAAATAATAATGATATATAAAGTCACATTATGCCAAAAGTTTTTTAGGAGTATAAAATTTATAAACAAGATACCCTGAAGTGGGTCTAATTTAGAGAAATGAATTATTTAGTGCAATAAAAAAATACTTTTTGTATTATTTTTACTCGATGAGTATATCTTAATTGTAAAGTAGAGGATAACAATTCAGAGTGAACTCTTATCCCTTACTTGCAATCTTTGCCCAAGAATCCCTTAAAGTAACAGTACGATTGAATACTAATTTCCCGGACGTAGAATATTTTGTATCAATACAGAAATAACCAAGACGCTCAAATTGAAACTTATCATCGGGTTTAGAATTTTTAACAGATGGTTCAATCAGCGCTTCTTCAATTATTTCTAGAGAATTTGGATTAATATGATCTTTGAAATCAACCTCTTTGTCTCCATCCGGATTTTCAACTTTAAAGAGTCTGTCATATAATCTAACTTCAGATTTCACGGCATGTTTAGCCGATACCCAATGAATTGTTCCTTTTACTTTTTTATTACTTGTTCCGGAACCACTTTTTGTATCCGGGTCGTATGTACATTTTAGTTCAATAACCTTTCCATTATCATCTTTAATTACTTCATCGCATCTAATTATATATGCGTAACGAAGTCTTACTTCATTACCGGGTGAAAGTCTAAAAAACTTTTTCGGCGGATCTTCCATA
>CAYLVF010000381.1:0-2944 GCA_964387045.1 uncultured Melioribacter sp.
TTAAATGATTTCATTTTACTTCTCCGATCTTTTTATTGCTGCTTTGAATAATAATTACACCATCGCATTTGAATCAGACTTATTCAAAAAAATCGAGGAAGCAATGGTGCTTTTTGTGAATATGTTATTATAAAAATCCTGCTATGTTATAAATTCATTTTATTGGAAAAAATATCTGATGCCCAATGCTGCATCCATTCCTAATCCGGTAAGCGGAGTAATTTGGAAAACGGGTACAACTTCAAGGAAAACATCAATTGGAGTAGATTGAGGCAGCCAAGCAATACCCAATACGCCTCTTAAACCAAGCGAACCTTCATATCCGCCGCCGCTATTATATCGTCCTCCGATTCCATAATAGAGAGGGAATCTTTCGGTTGAACTAATTACATTGAATGCGTGCCATAAATAATCCATATGAAAATGGATTCTGCTGCCATTATTATAATCACCTTTGTACTTGATACGATCGCCGCCGACACCAACACCAAGACCAAAATCAAAAGCATTGTTTTGAGAAGTCCAATATTTTGCACTTAAACCGGTTGGTTCGCCAAGCATAATCCCTAAACCAAAGCCGTGATCCTGTGCTAGGATTGGTTTTGCAAAAAATATCAGCAAACCCAAACCGATACCAACTAATAAATTCTTTTTCATAACCATTACTCCTTTTAATATTTGGAACATTTATTCCTGACTTCAACTAACTTTAATAAATCAGTGACTAATTTTGCTTGAATTACTTTTTGCGCTTTTAATTTTGTTTATTTTCATGATCCTTACTTTCGTTTTTCCCATGATTATGTTTTTGTTTTTTCACCCAATTATCATGTTGAGGATGATTTTTATTAACAAAATATTTTGAATCACGGCTGTCACGAATTGTCAACTGACCGTGATGATTTTTGTACGAAGCATATTTTTCCCGATACTCGTTGTTGTTCAGATAAGGTCTATCTTTATTGATAACAACCTTATAAGCGTTATATAAATTATAGTTTTTGAAGCGGTAATCTAAATTTGAAGATGTTATCCATTTCCCATTCTCACTATAAATGAATTTTTGCTGAAGAACATTATAGTATGTTTCTATTTCGGGAATGTAATAGTACTGAACCGCATCATAACCGACAGGACCCCAAATGGGTTGACTGCTTATATTTATATTTAACTGTTCTTGTGATATTACAGGTTCAGTAAGAACAATTAGAATTCCCGAAAGTAAAATCATAAAATATATTTTTCGCAATTATATTCTCTCCTCAAATTTCATCTTTACCAATCTGATTACTTAATTAATAATTCTAAAAACTACTCTTCTATTCATTGCTCTTCCTTCGGCTGTACTATTATCGGCTATCGGGAAGTTTTTTGAAAAACCAATAGTTGAAAGTCTGTCTGAAGAAATACCTTTAGAGACAAGATAATTTTTGACAGATTGTGCTCTTTCTTCCGATAGCTTTTGATTGTACTCATATGTATCGATATTATCTGTATAACCCTGGATCTCAACTTTTATATCAGGACTATTTTTTAATAACGTAACGGCTTTGTCAAGCACGGCATATGACTCTGGACGCAGATCTGACTTATCGAAATCAAAGTTTACCACAAGAGCTAATCTATCCTCTGAAATAGCATAGATAGGTTTTTCAACTACAACTTCTTTTATTACTTCTCGTGGTATATAATTTTTGATCATATCTTCAATTCTATCATAGTCGGTCATGTCTCTCCATTCCTGGGTGATTCCTACACACGGTTCACACATCTCTGAGGGTTCACCTTTAGCAAATAAATAGAGTAATCCAAGGCTGGCTGCGTAATACTTATCAGCTCCATTATTTTCGGTAGGACTCACAAAACCATCCAGTTGTGAATTATTTGTTCCATGATAACCAAACTCTGTTACAAGTCTCCAACTCTCACTCAGACCCCATTCTACACCCACACCTGCATTCCATTGAGATCCAAATGCATCATCATCTAAAGATGCAGTTGCTTTGTTTGTTAGCATTCTATAATTAACACCAGCTCCGACAAAAAGATAAGGTGAAACCGGTTCGCAGGGTATTAAGTAAAACATTATATCGATATCACCGGTAATAAGGTTTGTTTGTTGGTTAATTATCATTGAATTTTGATCAGTCCATTCTCCTTCGAGATGAGAATATCCGCCTTTTAGTCTTAATCCGAAATTCTCGGAAAAATTCCTTTGAAGTGAGAGATATCCGCCATAATTAGACTGTAAAGATCTAATATTTACATTTACATATTTGGGGTAACGACCACCAAAGCCGAATGCCCAACTGTCTGTAACTGTTTGTGCATTAACGTCCAGAACAACAGTTAAGATCAATGCAATAGTTATTAAATATTTTTTCATTGTTTCCTTCCTTTTATTTTTATTAAATCTTTTAGTTACCATTAATTTTACTTTTTCTAAACTATCTGCCGTTTAGTTTTGAAAACCGGGGTGAGGGATAAAATCACCCCACCCCTAGTTTTCAACTTCTTCAACATGTATTGCTTATACTTCTGATCTCGTATCTATTGCTATTAACACACTCTACTTTCATTTCATTTATCCTTTGCATTATCGCTTATCAACTACACTTGTGTCTAGTGTAACGGCAGCAATACGTGTCAACGCTCTGCCTCTCAATGTTGCTCCTGTATTCAAAGTGATTGACTGATCAGCCAGAACATTTCCGTAGAATACCGAGGTTGTTCCAAAAGTTGCTGATGTACCTACCGACCAATAGATATTTTCCCATTTTGCACCACCGGCAAGAACAACGCTTGTGCCCGGATCTGTGATGAATGTCGAACCCATCTTAAATATCCAGACTGCATTTGGATTACCTCCGGCGTCAAGAGTTAAGATCCCTTGTGGTCCAGTTCCGGATATTCCGCTTGAAGTAGAGTTAACATACAACCCTGG
>CAYLVF010000382.1:0-2934 GCA_964387045.1 uncultured Melioribacter sp.
TCAATCGAGTATATAGGGTTATCATTGATCGGTCTTGCAAGCCTATACTATTTGATGAGTGGTTTGCTTCACAACTTTAAATACCGGTGGATGGCACATTTTACTTTACTGGCTTCCGTAATCTATATTTTGATCTTTAGCTTGAGTGAAATCGATACAATTTTCCAAATAATTACCCTGTTCGCGCTGGCGGTTACGCTTATTTCCGTATCAATATTCTATACAAGAATGAGATTAAAATCAAACACTGATAAATCTTGAGTTGACTTAATAATTAGCGTCATGAAAAAATAGAAAACTTATTAAAAAGAATTTCAAACAATCGGATTGAATAAATATGGAGAGAAGAAAATTTATAAATGGGTTAATGGTAATTGGTGGTATCGGAACCTTAGGAGCTGCTATTTATCCTGTTGTAGAATACCTTGTACCTCCGGATTCAGGTGAACCAACCGTAACATCTCTCAAAGTAGGTAAGCTTTCCGAATTTGAAATGAATAGTTCTAAAATCATAAAATTCGGAAGGATACCCGTTATGCTTATCAGAGATGAATCCGGGGATCTGCATGCACTTGCTGCCACTTGTACTCATCTCGATTGCATTGTTCAATACCGGCAGGATGCTAAGCAGATTGTTTGTGCCTGCCATAATGGTGTATTTGATCTTAAGGGAAGAAATGTATCCGGACCACCTCCAAAACCGTTGGAAGAATTTGCCGTTATAATCAAAGACGATGAAATCATTATCACATCACAAAAGAGTTAAAAATGAATAATTTCTTAGACTCGAAAGCTTTCAATTGGCTGGATCAGCGGTATAATCTCGAACCGTTAAAAAATCTGATACTACACAAAAAAGTCCCGATTCATAAACATACTATTTGGTATTACATGGGAGGAGTTACACTTTTCTTGTTCATAATACAAGTATTTACCGGGATACTGCTGCTGCTGTATTATCAGCCGGGTGAATCCAGTGCTTTTGAAAGTGTAAGATTTATAGTAACAAAAGTTAAGTTCGGATGGCTCATCAGAAATCTTCATAGTTGGTCTGCAAACCTAATGATTTTGTTTGCCTTCATTCACATGTTCAGTGTTTTCTTTACGAGAGCGTATAAGAAGCCGCGCGAACTAACATGGGTTTCCGGGTTTATACTTCTAGTACTCGGAATGGCATTCGGTTTCAGCGGCTATTTGCTGCCGTGGAATGAGCTTGCATTTTTTGCTACGAAAGTCGGTACTGATATCGTTGGTGCAGTTCCGCTTATCGGAGAAGAACTTCGTTTAGTATTGCGCGGCGGTGAAGATGTAACCGGTGCTACGCTTTCTCGTTTCTTCGGATTTCATGTTGCGGTACTCCCGGCTATTTTTACTGTTGTGCTGATATTTCATTTACTTATGGTGCAAAGACAAGGTATGAGTGAGCCGGAATTTTTTAAAGAACTCCCCGAGGAAAAGAAAAAATATATTTCATTTTTACCTGATTTCGCATTACGTGATTTTTTGTTATGGCTGATTGTACTTTATTTGTTAATCTTTCTTACACTATTCTTCCAATGGGATCTTGGTGTGAAAGCAGATTCACTCGCATCTGCTCCCGAAGGTATAAAACCCGAATGGTATTTCATGTTTATGTTTCAATCCCTTAAAATTCTTCCGCCACTTATTCTTTTTATGGATGGTGATACTTTCGGAGTGTTATTTTTTACTTTTGCCGGTTTATTCAGGATGTCTATTCCTTTCATCAAGATAAAAAGTAAAAAAATCCAAAAAAGAAAATTATTAATCATAACCGGGATTGTCGTTGTCGCTTTTATTGTTTCTATGACAATTTATGGTTACCTGGAATAGAGGAATATTATGAAACGAATAATTGTGTTACTGCATCTATACGCGTTTATATCATTATTCTTTATAACAAGCGACGTGTTTGCAAATGATCTTGCTGAATGGATGGAGAAGGACAACTGTTTAACATGTCATCTCGAAATGGAGTTAATGCCTGATAAATATCTCTTAGAAGATATTCACATGCAGAAAGGTCTATCTTGTGCAGGATGCCACGGCGGTGATCCAAGTGAGGAAGATATGGAATTGTCAATGAGCGTAAAAAATAATTTCATCGGTATTCCGGATAAAAAATCAATTCCACAATTCTGCGGTAAATGCCATTCTAATATTGAATTTATGAGAACTTTCAGACCTCAAATATCAACCGACCAGGAGAAACAATTTTTTACAAGTATTCATGGCAAAAAACTTAAAGAAGGTGATAATAACGTTGCCGATTGTGCAAGCTGTCATACCTCTCATTCAATTTTACCGGCTAAAGATCCGCGCTCAAGTGTCTTCCCGGTAAATATTCCCGTTACCTGTAATACCTGTCACGGTGATGAAAAATTGATGAGTCAATACAATATAGCGACAAATCAATATGCCGAATTCGCACAAAGTGTGCATGGAATAGCATTGTTGAAAAAAAAGGATACTGCCGCACCGGCGTGTAATAATTGCCACGGTAACCACGGTGCAATGCCCCCCGAGATAAAATCTATTTCACATATTTGCGGTTCGTGTCATCTCAACAACATGAAATTATTTGAAAGCTCGGATATGGCTAAGGAATTCTCTCAGCTCGAATACCATGCATGCGAGCAGTGCCATGGCTACCATAACATTCCTAAACCGGGTGATTATATGATTGGCGGAGATAAGCAAAGTATATGTCTAGATTGTCACACTGAAGATGATGAAGGAATTCACGTTGCAGTTTCTATCAGAGAGAAGCTTGATGCCTTTGTTGCAGTTTACGACTCGGCTCGGTTCAAGTTAAACTTAGTTCAAGTAAAGGGTATGAACGATATTGATATTGAGTATATATTGAAAGAGGCAAAACAAAAACTAATTGAATCTCGAACTGCGGTTCACTCTTTT
>CAYLVF010000383.1:0-2909 GCA_964387045.1 uncultured Melioribacter sp.
AAATTAGGTAAACGAGCAAAGAAAGAATTGGTTGAGGTCAACTGTGCCGCAATTCCAAATGAATTGATTGAATCGGAATTATTCGGTCACGAAAAAGGTTCTTTTACCGGTGCAGTTAAACAGCGAATCGGTAAATTTGAACAAGCAGACGGTGGTGATTTATTTTTAGATGAAATCGGTGATATGAGTGTTCATGCACAGGCAAAAGTTTTACGTGCAATCGAAGACGGAAAAATCGAACGGGTCGGTAGTAATACCAAAATTTCTGTGGATGTAAGAATAATTGCGGCAACAAATAAAATTCTAAAAACGGAAATTGAAGAGGGAAATTTTAGAGAAGATCTTTTCCATAGACTGAATGTAATTCCAATTCATATTCCCCCACTTCGGGAAAGAAAAGAAGATATTCCAATTTTAATTGAACATTTTGTAAGCACAATTTGTGAAAAAAATAAATTTCCATTAAAATCTTTTGATAAAAAAGCAATTGAATTGCTTCAGAAACTACCGTGGACAGGAAATGTTCGTGAACTACGAAATTTAGTCGAACGTATTGTAATAATGGTACCCCATGCAGAAATCACAGAAAAAGATATAATTGTTTTAATCCCCCATTCAAGTTCCAAGATGGATGACATATTAAATGTAACAAACTCATTCCAAGAATTTAAGGAGAAATCTGAAAGAGCATTTATTCTAAAACAACTAGAATCTAATGGTTGGAATATAAGCAAAACTGCAGATGTACTTGGAATACAAAGAAGTCATTTATACAGCAAAATGAAAAAATATGAAATTGAAAAAGGGAGCAGCTGATGAGCACCATTTTCTCAAAAATAATTAATCGTGAAATACCGGCTGATATTGTTTATGAAACTGATTCAGTTCTGGCATTTCGAGATATTAATCCAAAAGCACCAACACATATTTTGATCATCCCAAAAATTGAAATTCCGAAGATTACGGATATTAAGGGTTCGGAGCATGCTCAGCTTTTAGGTGAAATGTATGATGCGGCAAATATGCTTGCCAAGAATGAAGGAATTGCCGAAGACGGGTTTAGACTTGTAATGAATTGCGGTAATAACGGCGGACAGGAAGTTTATCATTTGCACATGCATTTACTTGGCGGCAGACAAATGCAGTGGCCTCCCGGCTGAGTTGTAGAAATCCCGGGATTTATCCAAAATAGAATGTGGTCAGAAATTTTTGTTATTAGTTTTATGATTTGAAAAATCCCGGGATTTTTTGAGATATTCTCAGTAAACCTCATCATGTCTCCCAATATCAACCGGTACAATTCTATTTTCCTCGATCAGAAAAATTATTGTTATTCTGTAAGTAATATTAATCGAAACGGAAAAAAGCTCGGATAATCTTCCTTTCAATTTATGCAAACGAAGTGAAGGATGCGTTGGATTCAGTTCGAGTAATTTTAGTGTCTTTTCGTATTGAGGTAAAACTTCCGGATGTTTTTTGAAAAACTTTTTTGCTCTTTTAATATAGCTTTCAGTGAAGACTATATTAGACATTAGTTATTCTCTTGATGTGTTCTTCAATACTCTCTTCAACAAACTTGCCTTCGTTAAGCTCTTGCTGTGTTTCCTTAAGAGCAGCCTCTAATTCGTATTCACGGAGCTTATTATATTTTTCAATTGGGAGGACAACAAATTTACTCTTTCCCCTAACTGTGATTATAGCTTCACTTGCAACAGTTAGAATTTTATTGATAGCTGCAATTCCCTTGGTTTTGAGTTCATTTGCTGTAATTAGTTCATTCATAATAGCACCTTCTATAGTGTGGTTAATAGTACTAATAAAAATACTAAATGACAAGATAGTAATTTCTTTTTTTTCTAAAAAGCCCAACTTTTCAAAAAAGTTGGGCTTTTAATGCTCCCACAGATGCATCTCCCGACAAGTCGGGACAAGTTGTGGGTTAATGATATAAAAAGATATGTGTCCAATTAACCAACGGATTCATCCGTTGGACTATAAACCGAAGTCCTCATTTCAACAACGGTTTTAATTTATGCGCCTCCGGCGTACCGTTTTTCAACGCTCGATCAGCAATATCAGTTCGGTAGGTCTTTCCTTCAAAATTTATTTTCGCTAAAGCATCGTAAGCTGTTTGTTTTGAATCCTTTAAGTTATTTTCTTTCAGAAAGGAAGTAACTCCAAGAACTCGTCCACCATTTGTGACTATTTTATCACCCACTTTCTTAGTTCCGGCATGATAAATTATTATATTATCTTGCTTTAAGTCCAACCCGTTAATTTCAAATCCTTTTTCATAATTTTCGGGGTATCCTTTCGAGGCGGCGACAACACAAACTGAACTTCCCCCATTATATTTTACTGCAGATTTATTAATTTTTCCAATTGCTGCGCTATATAATAATTCAAGAAAATCACCCTCTAAAAGCGGGAGCACACATTGTGTTTCGGGATCGCCAAAACGGCAATTATATTCAATTACTTTTGGACCTTCTTTTGTAATCATTAAACCACAATAAAGACAACCATTGTATTTTTTATTTTCTTTCTTTAATGCATTTAGAATTGGTACAATTATTTTTTTTTCAACTTGAGATAATATAGAATCTGTAATTAGCGGTGCAGGTGAATACGCTCCCATACCACCTGTGTTTTTACCTTTATCGCCATCCAAAGCTCGTTTATGGTCTTGGGAAGAAGGGAGAATTACAAAATCATCGCCATCCGTTACTACGAATATTGATGCTTCCTCACCTTCTAAATACTCTTCAATTACTATTGTGTGTCCTGCTTTCCCAAAAATATTCGTATCAAAATAATTGTTTATAGTATTTTCTGCATCGGATTTATCTTCACAAATAGCCACTCCCTTACCTGCTGCAAGTCCGCTTGCTTTAATTACAACCGGATAA
>CAYLVF010000384.1:0-2908 GCA_964387045.1 uncultured Melioribacter sp.
GGCAAATCTGGAATATGAGTTTCGGTTTTTTAGGAATTCAATTCGGGTTTGCACTTCAAAACGCAAATGTATCGAGAATATTTGAAACACTTGGTGCGAGCATTGATGCAATTCCTATCTTATGGATTGCAGCCCCGGTAACGGGTTTAATCGTTCAACCGATTATCGGTCATATGAGTGACAGAACCTGGAACCGATTAGGTAGAAGGCGACCATTCTTTCTGATCGGAGCAATCCTAGCATCTATAGCTTTATTTATTATGCCGAACTCCCCAGTACTTTGGGTAGCAGCCGGGATGCTGTGGATAATGGATGCATCAATAAATATATCTATGGAACCCTTCCGTGCGTTTGTCGGTGATATGCTTCTGCCCGAGCAAAGAACAATCGGTTTTTCTATGCAAAGTTTCTTTATCGGAACCGGAGCTGTTGTTGCTTCTGCACTCCCCTACATGATGACAAATTGGTTTGGAATAAGTAATACAGCACCTTCCGGTGAAATTCCGGATTCGGTAAAATTTGCTTTTTATATCGGCGGCGGTGTTTTCTTTTTATCTGTACTTTGGACAGTAATCAGTTCGAAAGAGTATTCTCCTGAACAACTTGCGGAATTTGAAAAGCATGAAGAGAAAGTTACACAAGTAATTGAACACTCCGATATTATTCATCATGACAACCAAATTAAATACGGCATTATTTGGTTTGTTGTTTCGGCATTACTCTTTATCATTTTTGAATTTTTTATCTACATGGATTACGGTTTACTTGTCTTTTTCGGCGGTGGTGCGGTATTCGGTTTAATACAAATATTAAGCGGATTCCTAACCAAAAAAGGCAGGAATGAAAACGGACTTGTGGTAATATTGAATGATCTTTATCACATGCCGAAGACAATGATACAACTTGCTTATGTTCAGTTTTTTTCATGGTTTGCTTTATTTGCAATGTGGATTTATACAACTCCGGCAGTAACACGACATATCTATAATACAACAGACCCAACTTCTTTTGCTTATAATCAAGGTGCGGATTGGGTTGGAGTGTTGATGGCAGTTTATAACGGATTTGCTGCTATTATGGCATTCTTTATAATGTGGCTTGCTAAAAAGATGACTCGTAAATCCGTACATGCAATTAGTTTAATTTGCGGTGGTATTGGTCTATCTTCGTTTTATTTTATTAAGAATCCTGATTTACTGATATTATCGGAATTAGGAATAGGATTAGCATGGGCTTCAATTCTTGCAATGCCTTATGCAATTCTAACCGGCTCGCTTCCGGCAAAGAAGATGGGCGTTTATATGGGAATATTCAATTTCTTTATTGTTATACCGCAAATAACTGCAGCCGCAATTTTAGGATTTTTTGTTCGAACAATATTTGACGGACATGCAATTTATGCACTCGTACTCGGCGGAGTTTCATTATTTATTGCAGCAGCATTAGTTACAAAAGTTAAAGACATAGACGAATCAAAAATTAAAACAGACTAAACAGATGAAGATAATTAGTTTTGAAGGAATTGACGGAACAGGTAAAACAACTCAAATAAATCTGCTAAAGGATTTTTTAATAAAACATAATTATAAAGTTAATGTAAGATCATACCCGGTTTACGAATCCTTCTTCGGAAAAGAAATAGGAATTCATTTAAGCAGTAAAGATATCAAACATAATATTGATGCAAGATCAATGGCGCTTTGGTATGCGATGGATAGATGGAAAGATAGAAAAGATTATATTGCAACCAATCCGGATACGGATATATTGTTGTTGAACAGATACACACTTTCCAACATGGTGTATCAAGTTATTCGTGCAGGAGAACCGGATAATTTAGCTAATTGGGTTGAAGAACTTGAACACGGAATATTAGAGTTACCTCGCCCCGATCTCTACTTAATTTTTGATCTCCCATTCGAACTGGCACTGATAAATAATGAAGGTAAAGGTAAGCGTGATTACATTGACGGTGAAGTTGATAAGTATGAAAAGGATATTAAATTACAGACAACTGCAAGAAAATTATATAGGGAATTCGGGCAGACTCAAAAGAATGCAGTTGTTATAGAATGTTATGAAGAAGAGCAAATGCTCCCTATTGAGAAGATCGCAGACAAAGTTAAAGAAGAAGTTTCGAAAATAATTTCTTTCGATTAGTATTTCATTATCAGCAAGTCAACACTGTAATTACCCAAGTATTCGGCTTCAGCTTTGTTTGCAGAAAAATCTGTTAATGATAATCTGATAATTCGATAATTACTCTTGACCTGTTCAGTCCATAAAATCGAATTTTCTATAACTCCATCCCCGATATTATCGGTTCTTTGTGTTTTTTTCCAACCTTTGGGTATACACTCGTCAATTTTTTTTGCGATAGAATAAAATTTAGACTCTGATTCCTCAGCATCATCTCCTTCATAAAATGAAGCATTATAAGATGGATCATCCCCGTTAATAAACGAATCAATCGCACCATTAATTCTATAAATATTTCTAGTACTTGGAACAGTTTGCGGGAAAATATAATACGCATTTGCATGAGCGAGTAAATAATTCATCCCGGTACAGAATTCTGCGGATTCATTTAAGAATAGAGAAGCAGAATCTGCAAATGCAGTTTGTAAATAATATTCGCCGCGCGCAAGACTATCAGCTACAACATATAAAACCCATTCACCGCTGACAGGTACTTTAAAACCAAGTGTAACAAAATCATCACCTCTTGCAGTTGTTTGTTGATATTTTTTTTCATCCGGCGTAACAATTACGAGCGACGGACTGAACGAATTTGAATAAAGAATAAAATGTACTCTCTCTCCTTTATTAAGAGGCATTTTGTAACCGTCGTATCTTCCGAAATCATCCCTATAAAGATCTTTTGAAGTTAACTCCCCTTCAATTTTTT
>CAYLVF010000385.1:0-2897 GCA_964387045.1 uncultured Melioribacter sp.
TCAAAAGTTATGAAATATTTGCCGATGTCTTCGCTTATCCTGACGAAACATTACACAGCAAAATAAAAAATGTGCAAAATCATTTGGAAAAAAATTATAACGAAGAAGCAAATTTGTTTTTTGAATTTTCCGAGTTCGCTTCATCAATAGAGTTAAAAAAATGGGAAGAGATTTACACGCGCACATTTGACGTACAAGCATTAACAACTCTTGATTTGGGTTATGTTCTCTTTGGTGATGATTATAAAAGGGGAGAGCTTTTAGTTAATCTAAGCAAAGAGCACAAAAAAGTTAATAACGAATGCAGCAGTGAGTTGGCTGATCATTTACCGAATGTTTTAAGATTATTAGGAAAACTTAACGACGATGATTTACTAGAAGATATTATATCACTTATTCTTAAACCGGCATTATCAAAAATAGCATTAGAGTTCGATTCAAAACATATAGAAAAGAAAAGTAAAGTTTATCAAAAACATCATCGCGTAATTATAGAAAAAGATGTACTTCACGCACTTATTTACCGGAATGCAATCGAGACTTTATTGCTTATGTTAAATAAAGATTTTCCCGGTAATAATTTAGATTCAACCGAAGATAAGAGTTTCACACGGCAAATTTCGACCGAAATGGAAATAGAAAAATTAGGATAAACTTATGAATGCTTTCAACAACATATTTTTTATCGCTTTGCCTTATGCGGCTTTGCTTATGTTTTTAGTGGGAACAATATACCGCTACAAAGCAACCAAGTTTAAATTCTCAACCTTGTCTTCACAATTTTTGGAAACGAAACAGCTTTATTGGGGATCCGTTCCATTTCATTGGGGAATTCTGTTTGTATTCTTCGGTCACTTAATTGCATTCCTTTTTCCAAGTTATATCTTGCTTTGGAATCAAGTCCCGGTAAGATTGGCAATTCTTGAAGTAAGTGCATTTATCGGAGGCGTTGTTGCTTTAACCGGGTTGGCGGGTTTGTTCTATAGAAGAATTACAAACGACCGTCTTCGTAAAGTAACAAATTATATGGATGTGATTCTCGAAGCTCTTCTACTTATCGAAATATTTCTAGGGTTATGGGTTGCATACGGATTTAGATGGGGTTCGTCATGGTTCGCAACTGTTTTATCTCCCTACTTAACATCAATATTTACATTCAATCCGCAGATTGATGCGGTAGCTATGATGCCGTTTGTAATACAGCTTCATATCATATTAGCATTTGTAATTTTTATGATAATTCCTTTCACTCGTCTCGTTCACGTTCTTGTTTTTCCGCTTAGTTATTTATGGCGTCCGTATCAAAAAGTTATTTGGTATTGGGATAGAAAGAAGATTAGAAATGCCCAAACAAGCTGGACTATACATAAACCGAAAAATAATTAAGCCGGAATCGATTTATAACCATCACAAATAAAAATAGATTATGAAAAAACCCGAGCTGATTGATTTTTCACAAGAACGAATTAGAGTCCTTCATTTTACCTGGATTGCGTTCTTTGTTACTTTCTATGTTTGGTTTAATATGGCTCCGTTAGCAACTACAATGCTGAAAAGTATGAACCAGCTAACGATGGAGCATATTAAAGTCCTTGCAATCTGCAACGTTGCCTTAACAATTCCGGCAAGGATTGTCGTCGGTGCATTGATTGACAAGTATGGTCCTAGAATAATTTTCTCCGGTTTGATGATATCAATGTCTATACCGACATTCTTTTTTGCATTCGGAGATTCATTTACACAGCTGTTAATTGCAAGATTAATTTTGGGTTCTATTGGTGCCGGTTTTGTTATCGGTATAAGAATGGTAGCGCAATGGTTTCCGCCGAATATGATTGGTAGAGCAGAAGGTTTTTATGCGGGTTGGGGGAATTTCGGTTCGGCTTGGGCTGCAATGACGCTGCCCTGGATTGCAATAACTTTTTTTCAAGATTGGCTGGGTCTTAATGCAGATAGCTGGAGATGGGCTTTAGCTTTTAACGGGTTTGTATCCTTAGTATACGGAATTATTTACTACTTCGTTGTTCGTGATCTGCCGAACGGTATGAAATTTACCGGTGCAAAGAAAACCGAACCGATGAAAGTAACTTCCTACTTTGATTTAGCTCAATATCTTGTTTGGTCTTTCCCGTTAGTAGGTGCAATGGGAATTTTAGCGTGGAGAATCAGCACAATAGAGATAGACGGAATTGCATTAATCACACCGGAAATTTTAAATGCAATATTTGTGTTGCTGACATTAATATTTATTGCTCACGTTATAAAAACGCTTCAAGTAAATCTTCCTTCATTAAAAAAGGGTGTGCCGGAAGATGAAAAATATCCGTGGAGTTCGGTTGCCGCATTAAACAGTACTTACTTTGCAAATTTTGGAGCGGAGCTTGCAGTTGTTTCAATGCTTCCAATGTTTTTCGAAATTACATTTCAAAATTTGACCAATGCAGAAGGACAATATGTAATGACTGCAACATTTGCCGGACTTTTAGCATCTTCCTTTGCCGTGGTAAATTTATTTGCGCGCCCACTCGGCGGATTGATTTCGGATAAATTAAAAAATAGAAAGCGGGTCATATTGATTTATATGTTCGGAATTTTTCTCGGCTTTATAGGTATGGCAAATATTAGTGCTTGGGGTCCGGTTGATTCTACAGGTACAGCTACTTTAATTCCTACTTTCGATGGAATGTGGTGGCTTGTTGTTGCAGTTGTTATTACTATACTTTGTTCGATATTTGTTCAAGGAGCCGAAGGCGCAACGTTTGCAATAATACCGTTGATTAAAAAAAGAATGACCGGACAGATAGCCGGAATGGCCGGAGCTTACGGTAATGTTGGTGCCGTTGTTTATTTAGTAATCTATTCTATGGTTGATGCTAAAACATTTTTCTTTATAATTG
>CAYLVF010000386.1:0-2336 GCA_964387045.1 uncultured Melioribacter sp.
TTGAGATATGCTTTTAAAACAATTGCCGAAAAAAATAAACTAAAATTAGTAATACCGGATATCCAGTTTTGTGGTGATAATGCAGCAATGATTGCAGAACGGGGTTATAGACTTTATCAAAATGGACAGAGATTTGGATTGAATGCAAATGCTTATCCTTCTCTGCCCAAAGATATATTCAAAGAGTATTCACATCGGTAAAAAGTAAATTATTTACTATATTTTGCTTCCTAAAAATCGAAATAGACTTTTATAGTGATAACAAAAACAGACGAAACCCAAAAGACAAAACGATTTTCTGAAAACGAAATTTATTTAATTGCCGGCTTCTTCGGATTTGTACTCGGATTTTTTATAATCACTTTCTTTACACCGAATTATTATAAAAAAATTCCTCCGATCGAAATTAATGTAAGGGAAGGAGCAACCTTAACCGAAGTAATTGATTCATTGTGCAATCATGAAGTAATACCGAGTCGTTTTAACATGAAAGCCACGGCTTTGCTTTATGGCGCCGAAAGGAAAATTAAAGCCGGTAAATATAAAATACCAAACGGGTTGAGTTATATTCAGCTAGTTCAATTGCTTGTAAACGGGTCACCCGTATCTCAAAAATTAGTCTCTATTCCCGAAGGTATATGGCAACCGAAATTAGCAAGTATTGTTCAGAAAGAGTTGGGTATTGATTCAACGGAATTTATGGAATTAAGTTATGATCAAAATTTTCTCAGGAGTATTGGTGTAAATTCATTCACGCTTGAGGGTTACTTACTTCCTGAAACATATTATTTTTTTGTGGATATCTCTCCGGTTAATTTTATTCGTAAGCTCGTGAGTGAAATGTATAAATTTTTCGATGATGAAAAAAAGAAAAGAGCTGAATATCTTGGTCTTTCTATGAATGAAGTTCTTATTCTTGCATCAATTATTGAAGCGGAGACAAGTATTCGGTCTGAATTAAAAACTGTTTCGGGTGTATATCACAATAGATTAAGAATCGGTATGAGGCTGCAAGCCGATCCTACTGTGCAGTATTTAATTCGTGAAAGAAGAAGTCCCATAGTTTTATTAAAAGATTTAGAAATTGAATCTCCTTACAATACATACAAAATATCCGGTCTGCCGCCTTCTCCGATCAATAACCCAAGTAAAGATGCAATTACTGCAGCATTATATCCTGAAGAGCATAATTATTATTATTTTGTAGCCGACGGAAAAGGCGGACACAAATTTGCTTCGACACATAACGAACATTTAAGAAATGTAAGTGAATATAGGCAATGGCAGAGAGAACAAAGATTCAGAAGATAATTTCGGCTGTGGTTTTTACTCTAATAGTCTATTCGTGCGCTAATCAATTACCGCCGGGCGGTGGTGAAATTGATAGGATACCGCCTGAGATAATTTTTGTTTATCCTCCCGATCAATCCGTAAACTTTAGCGATAGATTTATCGAGATAAAATTTTCCGAATATGTAAATAAAAGATCGGTACAAGAATCGATTTTTATTTCACCGAATATACCGCAGCGTTTGGAATATGATTGGTCAGGAAAATCATTAGAAATAATTTTACCTGATAGCTTAAGAGAAAACACAACTTATACCATTACCATCGGTACAGACGTAGAGGACATTAATAACCGCAATAAAATGGAAAAAGCATTCACTTTTGCTTTTTCAACAGGTGATAAAATTGATATTGGAACAATAACCGGTACCGTGCTTGACGCAAAACCGCTTGGTATTATGATTTTTGCATACAAAGTTGTATCGGATACATTGAATCCGCTAAAGCAAAGACCGGATTATATTACTCAGTGCGGTTCGGACGGAAGTTACAGGTTAACCGGTTTAAGTGATGGTTCCTACAGGGTATTTGCAGTTAAAGATGAATATAGAAATTTTCTTTATGATCCTTCGCAAGATCAGTTTGGCGTTCCTTATAATGAAGTAATGTTATCAGAACCCAACTCGTTATTTCCTAACTTAAATTTTCAGTTACAAATTGAAGATACAACTAAACCGCGAGTGTTCGGATTAACTATGACCGATGCAAATCATTTGTTAATTGAATTTAGCGAGCCGATTGATTCAACATTAATATCGAATGACAACTTTTTTATTTATGATTCTACAAATCAAAGAAGAACTTTAGTCGATTATTTTTTCAAAGGAAAAACTAAAAAGAAAAATTTTCTCCTGGCTTTCGCGGATTCATTATTGGAATCAGATCAACTGTTTCTAATTTCGCAAAATATTTTTGATAAAAACGGCAATCAACTTGAATATGAAATTACATCCTTGGTTAGAAACGATAAGCCGGATACAACTTAC
>CAYLVF010000386.1:2346-2623 GCA_964387045.1 uncultured Melioribacter sp.
CATTTCGAGAACAATTTCAAAACAAAAAAGTTGATTATATAAATGGCAATGTTTTTTTTAATTACTCGGACGGATTTGACTTTAACGCTCTAGACAAAGCTGTTAAAGTATTTGATGGCAGAAAAGCTGAGGTTAATAAAGAACTTACCAAGATTGATGATGCAACATTTATTATAAATTTCCCATCTCTTAAACCAAATAATGAGTATGAAATAAAAATTGATAACAAATATTTAATTGATGCAGCCGGTAATTTTATTGATTCCGTTTTTACATA
>CAYLVF010000386.1:2633-2892 GCA_964387045.1 uncultured Melioribacter sp.
TAAGTTTTCTTCAATCAACAATTTAGATTTTAGCGGCATTTCCGGCAAAGTTACTGCCCCGGAAGAATTGAACATAGTTGTATTAGCAAAAAATATTGTTGATGAAAAACTTTTATATAAACAAAGCACTCGTAATTTTAATTTTGAACGTGTATTCCCGGGTAAATATTTGTTAATCGCTTTTGATGACCGGAATGAGAATTTAGAGTATGATAAAGGAATGATCCATCCGTTCGAACCATCGGAAAGATTTGTCTTT
>CAYLVF010000387.1:0-2881 GCA_964387045.1 uncultured Melioribacter sp.
CCCATTTATGTGAACCGGGAATAAAACGCATGCAGCCTTTTTCTTGCGGTACATCAACAAGTGCCATCCACATCGTAGTTGTAAGTTCCGAATCAATTGGCCAATAGCTTTCATCTTGATGACAATCGGTAATTCTACCGCCCGGTTCTTTATACAGAGCTTGGTCATGCCATAATCTAATGCCATTTACTTTCATCAAATCTTTAGCAATTCCGGCAAATCTTTTACCAAAAACAAAATCCTTTACAGCCGGGAAATCCCAAGCTAAATAACCGCATTGCAGAAACGACTGCTCAAATTTAGATTTCTCTTCTAATTTTCTACTATCGGGTTCTGTTCTGGCTTTAACTGCTTCACCAATTACTTCCCGTAAGTATTTTAATGCATTCCCTTCCAATACTTTTTTTAATTTTATAAAACCATTATTCGAATACTCTTTCAGCTGAATACTAGAGAGAGTATATGGAGTATTATATGCTTGTTTTATGTCAGTGGGCGTTTCTTCAAACAGCACAGGATATTTTTCTTTTAAGATATCTAATCCCATTTAATTTCTCCTTATTAAAAAATGTCACTAAAAAATTATTAAAATCATTTTATTAATTGCGATTTTTGTAAATTGCAATGCAACTTACTTAATCGTTAACTGTAACACTTAATATAATGAAATGACACCAAAAGAGCGAATAAAAGCTGCAATGGAATTAAAACCTACCGATAAGATACCATTGATGTGCCAAATGAGTATTGGTCATATGCTTGTTCAATTGGATGTTTCTCCTGTAGAATTTTGGTTTGATAAAAATGTATATGCCGATACACTAATTGAGTTAAGAGATATTTACGATTTTGATGGAATATTGGTGAGTCTTTATGGTCATAAAAAGAATTGGCAAGAAGATATCTTTGATATTTCTATGGAAGATGAAAATAAGATTGTAAAAATGAATAATGGCGATCAAATCATCTTTCCTCTTAATGATTTACCTCATTATGATTTTGCTTCGCCAAGAGAGGAAAAATCAATAGATGAAATAGCCTTAAATGATTTACCGGAGTATCTTGATTATTTCCCTGTTTCAAATGATCTCCCTTTTTTTATTGATCCAACTGACAAATTCGGCGTTTTAGAAAACTTAGTTTCCAAAGTGGGTGATAATTACTCCATTCATGGAGAAATAACTTCTCCCTTCGATTATTTACTTGATTACTTAGGTCACCAAAATGCATTACTTTCACTTCTTGATAACCCGCAAAAATGTAAAATGATTTTAAATCACTTTACAAATTTACTTGTTGATTTATCAAAAGAAATGTGCGACACAGGAATTGATGCAATTAAAATTTCTTCACCTTTTGCAGGTGCAGGGTTTATTTCTCCCGATGATTACAGAGAATTTGTATTGCCTTATGAAAAAATCATAGTACAAACAATCAATTCCCAAAATGTACATTCTTATATTCACACCTGCGGTTCGATTGGGGATAGATTAGAATTAATGTTTGATTCCGGAACAAATGGTATTGAATGCTTAGACCCGCCTCCCTTAGGTAATGTTGAATTGGAAGATGCTGTTAGTAGGATTGGAAGCAGAGGATTTATAAAAGGAAATATTGATTCTGTACATTGTCTTCTTAATGGGGATGAAAAAGAAATTCGTGAAGATGTTCTTAACAGAATCAAAACAGGTTCTAAAGAGCCGGGATTTATATTGAGTACAGCTTGTTCAATTGCTCCAAACGTAAAAAGAGAAAACATACAATTATTAAGAAGGATAGTAGATGAATGGAACCTCAAGCAAAGTTAAATGAACTTTCGGATTTTATAATTACCGGAAAACATATTGATGCTGAAAAAATTACACAAGAATTGGTTTTATCAGGTGTAACTGCAAGAACTATATTAGACGAAGGATTAATGAAAGGAATGAATATAGTCGGACAACGATTTAGAGACCAGCAAATGTTTGTTCCGCAGGTATTAGTTGCTGCAAGAGCAATGAAATTTTCGATGAAGATTTTAGAACCGCTAATGATAGGTCAAGAAAGTAATTCTAAGGGAAAAGTATTGATTGGTACTGTAAAAGGAGATGTGCATGATATTGGTAAAAATTTAGTTGCAATAATGCTGCAAGGAGCTGGGTATGATGTCGTTGATATTGGAATTGGTTGCTCAGCCGAAAAATTTTTTGAAGAATATCAAAAAAACAAACCGGACGTTGTTGGTATGTCCGCTTTGCTTACAACTACTATGATCTATATGAAAGAGGTGATCAATTATTTTAATAATAAGAATGTAAAAGTACCTTTGATTATAGGGGGTGCTCCGATTAATAAAAAGTTTGCAGACGAAATTGGTGCTGATGGTTTTGGTAGAAGTGCTTATGAAGCAGTTCAAGTTGTTGATTCTCTCATTACAAAAAATTGAATTAAGACATGATGACTATTGATACTCTATTACAAAATAAGCCCATCCTTTTTGACGGAGCAATGGGTACTTCAATTCAAGCATTAAAATTGAATGATGTTGATCCTCCTGAAATGTTGAATCTAAAATATTCTCATATACTCGAAGAAATTCATAAAAAATATATTGAAGCAGGTGCACAAGTTATTGAAACCAACACTTTCGGCGGATCGCGTTCTCGCTTGGAAATTTCCGGCTTAGCAGATAAAGTAAATGAGATTAATGCCAATGCAGTTAAAGCCGCGAAAGCTGCTGCAAACGGGTATGCATATGTAGCAGGTTCTGTGGGACCATCAGGCTTTTTGATTGAACCATATGGTGAAACACCTCGTTCATTAGTTTATGAAAATTTTGCTGAACAAATTCAAATACTGATTGATAACGGAGCTGATTTAATATTGATTGAAACTATGA
>CAYLVF010000388.1:0-2881 GCA_964387045.1 uncultured Melioribacter sp.
AATATGCACCGACAGCGAGTAACTTATTTTCTGCTGAAAATATTTCGACTGTTTCGCCTAATTCAATTTCCGAATCAGCAATGTTAACAGCACCGGAGAAAATCCAAGGATGTCTTCGAAACAAAGACTTCTCCCTTCCTTTGTGAAGAATAATCTTTTTCATATTGCCCTGTATAGAATTAAGTAAAAATAAGCAAAGAGAAAACAATAAGAAAAGGTAAGCTAAAAAATGCGATTGCTGTCTTGCAATTATTTTTTGAGTTGATTTTATTTATTTACAAAAAACATTCTTTAAAGAAATATCCTGATTCGCTTAGTTATAATATTAGTATCTACAACTAACATTTTCTGCCGTAGCTCTTTGCTTCTTCAAGTGCATCTAAAGTTATTTCGAAATTGAGACTATATCTTATCTTTTTAGATTTAGCTAATATCTGCTCAACCTCAAGTTTATTTGTCAGAAGGGCTTTTTCCAGGCAAGCGATTATTTCGCTGTTTATACTTCTGCGGGAAAGTTCGGAACGTTTTTTAAGTTTTTTATGAATTCGCTCCGGTAAATTTCTTACGATTATATTTATCAATTAATGTGCCTTCATAATTATTTTAAAACATAACTATTGAGGGGAGTAATTTCAATTACCTTCTATATAAGATAGCAAATGAAGTAATGTTAATTTCACATCATATGTAATTAAAAAACTCTTTTAATTATGTTGATTGGTGTATAATACAATCTATAAATTATTGATAAGCAAAGAGATACGAATTATAAAAGGCGGAGTCATGTCATCTCCGCCTGAGAGGAGATATAGAAACCGAACGGGTTAACTATCAGACTTTATTTTCATCATTGGTTATCCCAAGTTCATTGGGTGAGCCAATGACTAAACGAATCGGGAGCTGTTTGCATAAATTTAATGCCTCTTGTTTATCTGTGACAGTCATTATGCTAAAGCCCTCTCTTGTTAACAGCTCCCTTAATTTTCTTAAAATTACTTTATCGGAATCAATAATTAGAATATGGTCGTTCATCAGCAATTATTTTTAGATAAGAGGTGCAATTTAGGTGCCATTAAAATATGATATAAAATTCAAGCTTATGGTTAACGTGAGTGGTAAAGGGGCGACAGATAATAATTATGAGTGTTGCTTAACTGCAACAATCAAACATTGATATCGAGTTGTGATAATAATTTATGAAGGTGGCTTCTGTTGATTCCCAAAACTTTTGCTGCTTCCGATTTCGATTCTGTTTTTCTGAGTACACGCAAAATAAACCTCTTTCTAAATTCTGTTTCAGCTTCCGATAAAGTACGCTGTTCTGTTTGATCTCGAACAACTTCTTTATCATCAATAATTTCCGACGGTAAATTCTCAACAGTGATTTCCGCACCGGGACACAAGATAACTGCGCGTTGAATTACGTTTTCCAACTCACGAATATTTCCGGGCCAATTGTATGATTCAAGTATTTCAATAGCCTCGTCAGTAATTGTAAATTCTTTATTCTCATTAGAATATTTATTAAGAAAATAATGAACGAGATCTTCAACATCTTCCTTTCTTTCGCGTAGAGGCGGGATATAGATTTCAATTACTTTTAACCGATAGTAAAGATCTTCGCGAAATCTTTTCTCTTCAATCATTTTGGAGATATCTTGATTTGTCGCGGCTATAAAACGTACATCAATTTTTTTAGAATCAACCGAACCCAATCTTTCAATCTCTCTTGTTTGAACAACACGTAAAAGTTTTGCTTGAAGATTAACATTCATCTCTCCGATTTCATCAAGGAAAACTGTTCCGCCGTCAGCAGATTCCAACCTTCCCGGCTTACTCTTATTAGCACCGGTAAATGCACCGCTTTCATAACCAAACAATTCGGACTCTAAAAGATCGGAAGGAATTGCTCCGCAATTAACCGCAACAAATGGTTTATCTCTACGTTTACTGTTATTGTGAATTGCTTGAGCTAATAAATCCTTCCCGGTACCGTTTTCACCTAGCAATAAAACGGAGACATCAGTATCACTTACTTTGGATGCAAGATTCAAGACATCGTATAATTTTCTGCTGGAACCAATTATGTAATCGGATTTAAATTCTTCACGTAATTCCTTAAAGTTATTTGAAGGTACATTTGCAAGTTTTTCCTCAAGTGTATCAATCTCTTTAGATACTTCAATTCCTTTTACAATTTGATTTGCAAAAGATGAAAGAAATGTTAGGTCAGATTCATTGAAAGGAATTTCAGCATTTCTTCTGTCTAGATAAACTGCTCCCATCACTTTAGAATTTGAAACTAGCGGGACACACAAAGCAGCTTTTAGTCCGAGTGAAACTATACTATGTTTGCTTCCGAAACTTGAATTTACTTGTAGCTGACTTAACTGAGATGGTTTTAAGTTTTTAATTGTGTCATTAATAATTGTCGTACTTAGTTCTTTTGCATCCGGTTCGTTTTCCGGTTCCATGTTCTTTGCAACTATAGTATCAATGTTTAACTTATCATCAACGAGAACTATGAACCCTTCATCTGCATTTAATTCGGTTACTACCATATCAATTGCTTTTTCCATCAAACGTTTCATCTCCGTTTCGGACTGGAACAATATTCCGGAAGCATATAACCTTTCCAACTTTTTCTTTTCCGCAGACAATTTCTCTAACTTGTTTTCGAGTTTATCGTTTTGATAAAAAAGTTCATCAAGTTCTTTTGTTAGAACACGATTGAATTCCAAAATAGTTTTGAATGTTTTATCGATTTGTTTTAATAGCTCGGGATCATTCGCAGCTTTTTTCACATCTGCCGAAATATTTAAGAAACGAGTTGAAGATTGACTAACAAATTCGGATAGCAGTTTATTTATTTTATGTCTTT
>CAYLVF010000389.1:0-2869 GCA_964387045.1 uncultured Melioribacter sp.
TGTTTAATATTCTCATACTAACTCCAATAAAAATAAATTTGTTGTTGTAATAAATACCTTTACAAAAAACCAGAGGTATAGAAATTTTTTAAGCCGTTTCCATACATTACTTTCTCGCTAGTAAGTATATTGTTCTATTAAATAAACAGCACCACCCTTCTATTTATTTTAAAGCGACTAGGCCAAAAAATTATGCAATCAACTTAAACGTTCATATTTTATTGTTTATCGTTAACCGATGGAAGTAAACGCGGCTTTTATAAAAGAATAATCAAGCATAAACTCTATCTCAAATTATGTTTTGCCGGGGATTGAGAAGTCTAATTCTAAAATAATGTTTTAATTTTAAAAAGCAAGCTAAATCTTTACAACATTTAACTTTCTTAAGTTTGATGGGGGGGGGATAACGACTATTTAATACTAAGCATTGGGTATATTGCGAATCAATTCCAATTCGTTCACTAACGGAAGGAATATCTTTTGATGGTTTTACAACCTATAATTCTATTTAACTAAAACTTAACTTGTTTCTAAACATCAACTTCCTTAAAATCAAAGGATCAATTTCAGAATTTCCTTTCCTCAAAATCATATCACTAAAAAAGGGGTGCTAAATGAAAAAGCTGCTTCTTTCTATTCTTGCGGTTTTTGTTGCCTGGCAAATATTGGATTACGTCATACACGGTGTGATGTTGATGGGCGCTTACGAAGAAACGCAAAACCTATGGCGTCCGATGGAAGAAATGAGCATGCCGATGATGATGCTTGTTTCGCTGCTTGTCTCTGCAGTTTTCTGCTACCTTTATTATGCGTTTGTATCAAACAAAAATCTTAACACAGCAATAAAATTCGGATTAATTTATGGACTGGGTGCAGGAATTGCGTTCGGATATGGATCTTATACAGTTATGCCGATTCCTTATTCAATGGCTTTTATTTGGTTTTTAGGAACGGTTGTCGAAGCAGTTGTTGCCGGACTAATAGTCGGAATGATAATTAAACCAGAAACCGCCTCCGAACAATAAACTATTTGATGAAGAGACTCTTTGAAATGAGTCTCTTCAGTTTGAAGTTTTATTGACCTTTATCTTTCACATCTTTGAAATATCTTTTTATTTCCTTACTGATATTTTTCCATTTGTTCTTTTTATTCATAGCGGCGGAATCGTTTTGTTTCGTTTCAAGATATTCTAATTCTTTGCGCATCTTTAAATAATTCTCATACCGTTTTTGAGAAATTTCACCATTCTCTAATGCTAATAAAACAGCACAACCATTTTCAACGGTGTGAGTACAATCTTTATATTTACATTGATCTTCGTACTCTGAAAACTCACCGAAAGTTTGACTTAATCCGTCTTCGGAATTCCATAATTGCAATTCTCTTATTCCAGGATTATCAATTAATATACCGCCTGATGGTAAAACAATTAATTCGCGATGAGTTGTTGTGTGTTTTCCTTTATTGTCAACGGAACGAACTTCCTGAGTTTTTAGAATATCTTTTCCAAAGAGTTTATTAATCAATGTTGATTTGCCGACTCCCGATGAACCGATTAATACGTATGTTTTACCGACTTCTATAATATCTTTGAGTTCTTCTATACCTTCACTTGTAACCGTGCTTGTCGGAATCAGCTTAACGTTATGATTATCGTTAATCGATAGTAATATATCGTCAATATTTTCACACAAATCAGATTTACTTAGAACAACAATTGGTTCTGCTTTACTTTGATAAGCCACAACAAGCTGACGATCAAGTTTATTGTAATTGAAGCTTTCGTCAATCGGATGAACGATCATTACATAATCAACATTTGCGGCAAACACTTGTTCTTCGGTTTTACTACCGGCAGCTTTACGCGAAAGTTTTGTTTTTCGTTCAAGTACTTTTTGAATTATGCCTTTCTTTTCGTATTCAAAATAATCAAGCAAAACCCAATCACCGGTTTTGGGCAATTCACTTTTTGACTCGGTAGAAAAGAAAAGTCTGCCGGAAACTTCCGCAATAATCTCACCGAATTCTGTTTGAACAAAGTAATTAGTTTTATTCTCGGTTGAAATTCTACCGGGAATTAATGTTTCGTTTTTATCGAGTTGAGATTGAAAGAAATCATCCCAGCCTAAATTTTTTAGTGATGTCATTTTAAATAGTCCTTTTTAACAGTTAATTGAAATAACTAATAAAGTCTGTTTGTGGACTCAGCGTGCCTAACTTCATTTTAGTCAGTGCTGAGTTTAAAGGACTTCTTCCGCGGCTAGGATAATATGTTTTGTTGTTTTATTGATAAGTCAATTTTTTTGATAATGCAAAATATATTTTTTCTTAAAAAAATAAAAAGGCTGTATTAAAAGTAAATATCAAATGAAAAATCTGTGGAAATCAGTTCAAATCCGCTGTTTCCGTGTACCATTTCTATATTAAACTTTACTTTTAAGACAGCATCTTAGAGTTATCAATCATTATAAATTCTGAAAGAGTTCCCGTCAGGATATTCGTCGTAATATTTTTTGTAAATCTCTTTATATTTTTTGTAGAGATGATCAGGTACTTGTTTGCCGTTTACATACATTGCGTCGTCGTCAAATTCTAATCGTCTAAGCTCTTTAGTGCTTTCTATTACTCCATCGGAAACCAGTTCATCTTTTAATTCGGATGTAAACTCTTTAAGAATTTTCATTTCGGCTTTGAGTTCGCTCATATCAATATCTAAGTCCTTCATCTCTTCGCGAAGGTTCCGCATGCTTTCTTTTAACTCCGTAAAATCAATATCAATCTTGGGGATATCTATTTTAATGCTTGCCATCTCGCGTGATAAATTTTTCATTTGTTCTTTGAATTCATCGTTATTCCATTTTAAGTCGA
>CAYLVF010000390.1:0-2865 GCA_964387045.1 uncultured Melioribacter sp.
ACTTTCTGCAACTTGGTAAGAAAATTTCCGATTATTTAAATGAAACGGGATATATTTATTGCAAAGGCGGAATTATGGCAAGCAACACTAAATGGTGTCAGCCCTTATCTGTTTGGAAAAAATATTTTACGAATTGGGTTACAACCGCCTCACCGCAAGATCTGCTTGATCTAAAAATATTTTTTGATTTCCGTTATATCTATGGTGATTCTAATCTTTCCGATGAATTAAGAAAACATATTAACAAGCTCACAAATAGTTACAGTACATTTTTCGTATATCTTGCTGAAAATTTAATTAATTCCGAGCTCTCCGATAACATTCTAAAATTAAAATCTCCTATCGATCTGAAATTAGTTTTGCTTCCAACTGTTGATTTTGCGCGCCTTTATGGATTGAAGCATAACCTAATAACAAATAATACTATCGAGAGGTTGGAATACATTCACGAGAAAGGAATTCTCTCCGACTCAATGTTCCAAAATGTTTTGTTCTCATATAATATTCTGATGCAAAAACGATTATCTAATCAAGTTGATTCTCATTCATCAAATAGAACCATTGATAATTTGATAAATCCTCAGAATCTCTCGGATATTGAATCCATCGTTCTAAAAAAATATTTTGAGTTATTGAAGGATATTAAGAAAAAAATCAATCTGGATTTCAAAGGCACACTTGTAAGATAAATCACAGCTTTATAGTATTTGAACATCATTATAAGTTCATCATAGAATAAGTAAGATGCGATATCATATTAAAGGACAAGTAAGTCTTTGTTATCCAAATAAAATAAATTATTTTCGTATTGAATTTCAAACGTAATTTTAACACCTCAGTTCTTGTTTTGTACCATTTTAATCAAGGAGATATTTATGGGCATTAAAGCAGAACGTGTAACAACAATCCTCAATTCCGAAAAATTTAAAGACCTCGTTAAGAAAAGACTTACCGTTTCAATAACATTGACAGTGATTATATTGGTTGTCTACTTCGGATTCATCCTTACAATTGCCTTCTACAAAGAATTCCTTGCAATCAAGATTGGTGAACATCTTACTCTTGGTTTACCGATTGGAATAGGCGTCATCATTTTTGCATGGCTTTTAACCGGCATTTATACTCGATGGGCTAACCGTAATTATGATTAAGCGGTTAGAGAACTAAGGAACGAAGTGCTGGAAGACTAAAAAAACCAATTCACAATTTCTTATAACAGACTTAGGAGAATTTAATTGGAAACCATTCAATCTACTCTTGGACAAGTGAATATTGCATCGATTATAATTTTCTTTGCATTTGTGGCTGTAACATTAGCTATTACATATTGGGCTGCAAAAAAAACGAAAACCACATCTGAATTTTATGCCGCCGATAGAAGTATTTCAGGATTTCAGAACGGGTTAGCTTTATCCGGCGACTATATGAGTGCCGCTTCTTTCTTAGGTATTGCCGGTATGGTATCGTTAAAAGGTTACGACGGTTTAATATATTCAATCGGATTTCTTGTTGGCTGGCCTCTTGTTATGTTTTTGATTGCCGAGCCGTTAAGAAACTTAGGCAAATTTACATTTGCTGATGTTGTTGCATACAGATTAAGACAGAAACCGGTGAGAATTGCCTCCTCAGTCGGTTCTTTAATGACAATTATATTTTATTTGATTGCTCAAATGGTTGGAGCCGGTGCTTTAATTAATATCTTGTTCGGATTTCCGTATGAAATTGCTATAGTAATTGTTGGACTTGTAATGCTCGCATATGTACTTTTTGGCGGAATGCTTGCTACTACCTGGGTACAAATTATCAAAGCTGTTCTTCTACTAAGCGGTGCAACATTTTTAGTTATAATGACATTAGCACAATTCGATATGAACCCGGTTACTTTGTTTGAACAAGCCGCTAAAAAATATGGTGATGCAGTGCTGTCTCCCGGCGGATTTGTAACAAATCCATGGGATGCAATTTCTCTCGGTATAGCACTTATTTTAGGAACTGCAGGATTACCACACATATTAATGAGATTTTTCACTGTACCTGATGCAAAGCAGGCAAGAAAATCAGTTTTTGTTGCAACCGGTTTTATCGGTTATTTTTATATTCTCACTTTTGTAATCGGATTTGGTGCAATGGTTTTAGTAGGACAGGATGTTGTCAGCTATTTTGATAAAGGCGGAAATATGGCGGCTTTACTACTTGCCGAATCTGTCGGTGGTCAATTCTTTTTAGGATTTATTGCTGCCGTAGCGTTCGCTACAATACTTGCTGTTGTTGCCGGTTTAACTCTTTCCGGGGCTTCGACTTTATCACATGATCTTTATGTAAGTGTATTTAAGAAAGGTAAAACTGATGAAGCCGGTGAAGTTAGAGTTGCTAGAATTTCTACACTTATTATAGGGGCGTTGGCAATTACACTTGGATTAATTTTCAAAGGGCAGAATGTTGCCTTTATGGTTGGACTAGCTTTTGCAATTGCAGCAAGTGCTAATTTCCCTTCCCTGCTGCTTTCTATCATCTGGAAAAAGTTTACTACCAAAGGAGCAGTTGCAAGTATTATTACAGGCTCCGGTTTAGCAGTGATTCTAATTATTCTAAGTCCTACTGTATGGGTAGATATTTTTAACAACCCGGAAGCAATTTTTGGATTAAAAAATCCGGCAATTATTTCTATGACCGCTTCATTTATAGTAGGCATAATTGTTTCTCTATTTGCTGAAGAAAAAGATGCCTCGGATAAATTTGAAGACGAAAAACTTAGAACTTACTTAGGTATTGGCGCAGAATAATTTTTTAATTCTACTAACAATCTTGAGGGAATATAAATTATTCCCTCAAGGTTTTATCTCCTCGACAAAGTAATTCATTTCG
>CAYLVF010000391.1:0-2856 GCA_964387045.1 uncultured Melioribacter sp.
AAATAATCGAGTAACGCTATGGGTATTTTATAAATTCTATAACCAAGTAAATCAAGTTCGGTATTTGACTTCCAACTTAATTCTATTGCATTTAATTTTGGTTCTGCAGTCAAGGCAGCCGGTGTAAGCGGTAATGAATTCGGAACTGCGGTGATATTTCTTGTAATACTTTCGTTTCCGTCTTGATCAACACTACTCACTCCAAAATAGTATTGAATCCCTTCCTGTAGTCCTGATACTATTTGAATCGTAGTATCGGATGTTGCATAGTGATTTAAGTCATGTTCATTATTACCAACATATATTTTGTACCCGACTAAAAATTCAGATTCACTTGCCGACCAGCTTAATTGAATGGAAGCACCATCTCCAACATCATATGCATTTAAGTTATTTACAATCCCGGGCGCTTCGATACTATAAATCAACATTGCCGATGATGCTTTAATAATCTCAGTACAATATTCCATATCGCAATTTGCAATCACATCATTCGATGTGTGGTAGTTCGGGCTAAAATCATATTCATCATAATAGATTGCCGGAAATCCTTCTTCATGAAAAGATCGGCTGTCAGTCCAAACATTCAATCCCCCATCCATTGGAGTTACTACTGTATATTCTTCTACAAGTTTTTTTGCAATGTCTTTTAGATATTCATTTCCGCTATAATAGTTTACGCTAACCATACTTTCGTTCAACGGTCTGGGATTATTAGCGATCATATCATTATTTATCATCAATTTTAAATTGATATTCTGCTCGCGGTATTTTTCAGCCATATATTCCGAACCGGAATTACCCGAAAGCATTAATTCCTCTGCTGCAAAGCAGACAAATTTAATAGTTGCCGAAGGTTGATATCCTGCTAATTTTATAGCTCTTGCAGTTTCTAATGCTGAGGCTGTACCGCTTGCATTATCATCCGCACCCGGTGCAAAAACATAAGGATCGCCGGTTTGATTATATGAATCATAATGTCCACCGATTATGTAAATATCATCAGGTCTTGTTGTTCCTGTAAGTGTTGCGACAACATTATACTGCATAACGGGAACATTATCATTCCACCTGGTTATGACTAAAAAAGAATCAAGTTCGACTTGTTCATAGCCCATTGCTGTAAACTGATCTTTCAACCAATTTGCAATTTCTTTCCTGTTTTCATTATACTGAAAACGCGAGCCAAAATTTTCTAAAGATTGAACATAATAAGTAACACTGTCAACATTCATATAACTGTGAACAGATTCAATTTTTTGTTTGAGTGTCTGAGCGTTTGTCGCAATACATAAAACTAATACAAGCAAGACAAATAAATACTTTTTCATGATCTCCTCTATCTAAGCAAAATTAGTTTTTTAGTTGCGTTGAACTCGCCGGCATTAATAGTATAGAAATAAACACCGCTGGAGATATTACTTGCATTGAATGTTACTTTGTGATTTCCTGCATATAATTCCCGGTCAACTAATGTTGCAACTAATCTGCCAAGTATGTCATAAACCTTTAACGTCACTTTTTGATTCTGCGGTATGGAAAATTCAATATTGGTACTTGGATTAAACGGGTTCGGAAAATTTTGTTGCAAACTAAATGTTAAAGGAATTTTTTCTGTTTCGTCTGTTTCAATGCTGGTTATTAATCCGAATTTTTCTGCGAATACATAATTAATAAATTCATAAGCCTCGCTTTCATTCATGTAATACAAAGGAAAACTTAATACAACAGTTGAAAAATCTTCGCCGATATATTCTATCCCAACTGTTTTACCACTAAGTGAACCTTGTGGTGAGCCGATATCATAACCCGAATTGTATTTATAAATTTCTTCTGCACCTTGAATATATTCAAAGGTTTCAATTCCGTTTATATGGTAACTATTACTTGCTTCAGTTTTGTTTTGATCGGTGAAAATATTTGGATAACCTTGTACCTCGCTTTCAGCTCCGTTAAAACGAGCAAGCAAACTATAATTCGCACTATTGATTTTAAAATAATCATATAGAAAATCACCTTCATTGAATTCAAATGTAAGTCCCGTTACACCCGCAAAAGTTTTTGACGGACGGTAACCCGAATAGAAAAACTTACCACCGAATTCCAAATATTTTTTTATGTCTTCAATAAACAGTAAAGCATTTTGATCGGTCTTATCATCACCATACCATAACACGGCTGAATGAGCACCCAAATCCGAAAGATTAATTTTTGCTGCTGATTTTAAGTCGAAGGCGCTATAATCAAAATCACTAATGGCATTTCTATAGAAATCATCCACTTGATCATCTGTCGGAGCAAAAAGCGAACCATCGCCATCTGCCGTTTCATCAACAAGTAAAATTCCTTGATCCAAAGTTACAGCACGGGAAACTATTTTAGCTGAATATTCACTTTCATTTTGATCCAGGTCTTCGGCACTAATAAAATAATTATAATAGATACCGCTTTCGGCAGTATTGTCGGTAAATGTATTTTCAGTTACAAGCTCGTTATTTAATTTGGTTATTTCTTCACTTTCTTTTTCCGAGCGATAAACATTGTATCCGGCAAGATCGAGTTCTTCATTTTCTTTCCAATTTAGAACTACGGAATGCCAAGCAGGTTCGACAGATAATTGTGCCGGAGTTAACGGAACCGAGTAAGGAATCTTAGTTCGCTCTAGTATAAATGATTCATAACCATCAGTATCGACCACCGATACACCAATATAATAAACAACGCCTTCCGATAGACCCGTTATTACGTAATTACTATTTGTTGTTTCATAAGCATTGCTGTAATTCCCTTCGGATGTACCTAGATAAACTTTGTAATGATCAAAATTCGATTCACTACTTGGATTCCAATTTAATA
>CAYLVF010000392.1:0-2842 GCA_964387045.1 uncultured Melioribacter sp.
TTTCTAAAAATCCTTGTGCTGATTGCCATGAGACCGATGACTTTCTTCCGCAGCTTTCAAAGTCCGTTCATCAAGATTTAATATGCAGTGATTGTCACTCGGCAATCGGCAGCAGATTAGATAACCATCCTGCAAATCTTGACAAAGTCGAAATAGCCAGCTGTTATGTTTGTCATAAAGAACAAGCCGATGAACATAAAGAAAGTATCCATGGTATATCGTTAGGTGAAGGAGTTTTGGAAGCAGCATCATGCTGGGATTGTCATGGTTCACACGATATTTTACCGGTTGAGGATCATAACAGCAGAGTATCAAATGGCAACTTAGGTCATACTTGCGGCGTTTGTCATGACGACCCAAAATTTGCCGAAAAATTTAATTTAATAAGTGCCCGCTCCGGATTAAGATTTGAAGATTCTTTTCACTACACACTGATAGCTCAAGGTAAAGAAATTGATATGAACTGCTCAACATGCCACGGAGTTCATAATATCAAAAATAGGATTCAACCCGGATCAACAATTTCAGCTTATAATCTAAATGAAACATGTGAGCAATGCCATACCGATGTTGTTCATGAATATAAAAATTCAATTCACTGGCTCGGTGCAAAAAAAGGATTACGCGTTGCGCCGGTTTGCAGCGACTGTCATAGCGAACATAGTCCAAGAGCAAAAGAACTTGCAGAAGGAACTTTTTCTGTCAAACAATTTCAAGAAGAAGTTTGTATTTCTTGTCACCAAGACCCAATTCTTACTGCAAGATTAGGTTTATCTCAGGACGAAGCATACAGTTATCAGGACAGTTATCACGGTTTAGCAGTTAAGCGTAACGACCCTAACGCAGCATATTGTATTGATTGTCATAATGTTCACGAAATATTGCCTCAAAGCCATCCTCAATCTTCAGTAAGCAAAGAAAATGTTTTAGCAACTTGTCAGAAATGTCATCCTAAAGCAACACAAGTTTTTGCCGAAAGTTATTCTCATATATCGCAAAATGAACAAGCTCGTAAAGTAGAAGGGTTGGTAACCACTGTCTATTTCTGGTTGATAGTAGTGATAATAGGTGGAATGATTTTACACAACGTGCTTATTTATGTTCATGAAGTAAGAAAGAGAAAACAAAACGAGCGGAAGGAAGTTGTCATCCCGAGATTTACGACAAATGAAATCATTCAGCATGTAATTTTATTTACATCTTTCTTCACTCTTGCAATTACAGGTTTTGCGTTGAAATATCCGTTTAGTTGGTGGGCTGATGGATTATACCAACTTGGTATGTCCGAATATGTTCGACAAAATATTCACAGAATTGCTGCAGTAATAATGATTGCATTAAGTGTTTATCATGTTGTTTACTTAATAGTAACAAAACGAGGAAGAGATATCCTTTCTCATATGGTACCAAGATTTGAAGATGTGAAAGAAGCATTTCAGAATATACTTTATTACTTACGCCTGAGAAAACACCCGCCTGAATTCAGCAAATTTGATTATACCGAGAAAGCAGAATATTGGGCATTAGTTTGGGGTACAATTGTAATGGGAGTTACCGGCTTGATTCTTTGGTTCCCAACAATGGTTGGAAACTGGGCGCCGGTTTGGTTAATTAAAGTAAGTGAAACTATTCACTTCTACGAAGCAATTTTAGCTACACTCGCTATTATAGTTTGGCATTGGTTCTTTGTAATCTTTAGACCAAGCGAATACCCGATGAGTTTTGTTTGGATTGACGGTAAGATGAGTCTTCATAAATACAGACATCATCATGAGCGGCATTTTAAAAAGATAGCCCTCGAATGGATGCAAATTATAGAAGGTCAAAAGAAGATTGATGAAGTTAGTCATTCTACAAAACTATTTTTAGATACAATGAAAGAACACGGCTCCGATCCCGATGAAATTATGTCAGCCGAAATGGAAAGCGACCCCGATTTGAGAAGCTGGGTTATCGAAAACTTAAAAGGATTATGAAAATAAGCCGTAGATAAAAAGATTTTTACATCCTTTATTGCTTAAATCGGATATTTGGATTATATTCTTTACATATAATTTCACAAATATAGGAGGAAAAACTATGAAGAAGCTCACTTTATTTCTGATTTCCATTCTTTTTATTTCACTTGCTGTTAATGCTCAAGAGTTCAATTACATCGGTGTAAAAAAATGCACGATGTGTCACAAAACTGAAAAACAAGGTTCTCAATTATCTATTTGGGAAAAATCCAAACATGCCGAAGCTTACAAAACACTTCAAACTGAGAAAGCTGATAAGATTGCGGCAGAATTAGGTCATACTACAAAAGCTGTAGAAACCCCTGCTTGTTTGAAATGCCATGCAACCGGTTATGCTTTACAAGCTACAAGAATGGAAAAAGGTTTTGATATTGCTGATGGTGTTCAATGCGAAACTTGCCACGGTGCCGGAAAAGATTACAGTGTTATGAAAGTGATGAAAGACAAACAAGCATCTATTGACGCCGGTTTGATTGTTTGGGAAAATGATAAGGCGATTGAAGCTCAATGCAGAACTTGTCATAACGAAGAAAGCCCGACTTATAAAGAATTTAAATTCGCCGAAAGTTACAAATTGATTAAACACAATATTCCTAAAGAATAAATCAACATAGGTTGAAAATGAAAAAGATTCTAATTGCAGCCATTTTAATTTCTGCTTCGGTTCTAATGGCTCAAAATTTTAACGGAAGATTCTCAACCTCTCTTTATACATTCGAGAGATATTCTGCTCCTGATGTTTCCGAAACTTACGTCCGTTCGCTAAGTTCATTATACTTCAACTTAAATAAAGATAATATTTCTTTAAGAACACGTTTAAACTT
>CAYLVF010000393.1:0-2838 GCA_964387045.1 uncultured Melioribacter sp.
TTTTTATTGTTAAACAGCGACTTCAAATTTTATTCTTGGATGATGTTTATATCCGGCAAGTTCAAAGTCATCAAATGTCAATTCATCCAAAGGTTTTTTTTCAATTTTTAATTTAGGCAGTTCATACGGTTCACGTTTAAGTTGAAGTTTCAATCCTTCCGAATGATCATATTCTTCGGTATCGGATCCTTTATCTGCGATATAAATATGAGCATCAACGATTGTGTGAGCAAAATAACCGACATCCAATCCCGCATCTTGTGCAATAATTTGTGTAAGTAAAGAATAAGCCGCAAGGTTAAAGGGAATACCAAGTGCAATATCACCCGATCGTTGTGTAAGATGACAATTTAATTTTCCGTCGCTTACATTAAAAGTAAATGTATAATGACAAGGCGGTAATTTGCTTACAATTGCATTTGCCGGATGCCATGCACTGACGACCATTCTTCTCGATTCGGGATGATTTTTTATTTGATCTATTACCCATCCGATTTGATCGAATGTCAACGAGCCGTTATCTTCTTTTTTTACGAATGGATTTGATTCATCTACAAAAACTTCTTCACCCAACGCAGAACTTTTCTCGGGAACAGGATAACGTCTCCAATATCTTCCGTAAGCTGTTTGTAAATTTCCATTTTCATCTGCCCATGCATCCCAGATTTTTGTATGTTCGCGTAAATTTCTTATATGATCATCGCCCGAAAGATACCAAAGCACTTCATACAGAAGAGATTTCCACATCATTTGTTTTGTTGTAAGGAGAGGAAAACCATTTGAAAGATCAACTCTATAAAATGCACCGAAATACGAGAGAGTATCTACTCCGGTTCTGGATTTTTTACGAACCCCATTTTCAAGTACAAGTTTGACAAGATCGTGATATTCTTTCATTTAACCCCGAATTTTGAAATTTTTTCGTCTATTTTTTTACTTTTTTACGATGCGGAATATACATAAATTAAAGGAAAAAGGAGAATTAGTTGAGAAATATGATTTCTTAAGATAACTTTAGAGTTGAAGTTTAACTATAATACAAAATTCAAAATAAATTTAATTCGGTAGCAAGTTGTGATGGATTGTTTTATCGTATTGAATCTACATGTTAAAGTGAATTTTTCTGAATATTTCATTTAATTTTCACTTTATCATTGACTTTAACCCTAAGAGTACCTAAGTTATGACGTATAAATTTGACGTAGAGAAATTCTTAATTGATTTTAAGCATAAACTTAAAATCTTCGACATAATATTTACCGATAGAGATAAAAACAGAAATGCACTTTTGGAATTAGGTATAACCCCTCAACAAAGATTAGAGTATATAAAGTCGTTGGAAGTTGAAAATTATTCGTCAGGACCGCATAAAGATACAATCGATACTAATATGCCGGATTATTGGGTGTACGGAAAGGAAATTAACAGTAAGGAAGTATATATCAAAATTAATTTTGGAACTATGAATAATCCTGTTATATGTATGTCGTTTCATATAGCGGAGTATAATTTAGATTATCCATTGAAAGGAAAGAAAGAATGAATTGCCCGATATGCAATAATGAAAAAGTTGAGATAAAAACCGAAGTTAGAAATCGTGAATTTAGAAACGAGGCTTTCAAAGTTTTTGAACAATATTTTTACTGTGATAATTGTAAAAATGATTTTACAAATACGGAGCAGGATGAATTTGCGATTAACCAAGTTTATAACCAGTACAGAGAAAAGTACGATATTCCTTTCCCTGAAGAGCTGACTGAACTAAAAGAAAAATACGGAGTATCATCGGCTAAGATGGCTGAGATACTCGGGTTTGGTATAAATCAATTTAGGAATTACGAACTCGGAGAGATACCGAACAACAGCAATTCAAAAACATTAAAAATTATTAAGGAACCAAAACTTTTTAGAGTTTACGTTGAACAAAGCAAAAATTCTCTAAAGGAAAAAGATTATAACAAAATTATTAGTGCTATTGATAAACTTGAAAAAGAGAAACAAGCAATCTCAGTATTAAAAGTTATTTTAAAAAACAATTTAACACCAAGTAAATTCAACGGTTACAAAATATTCTCATTTGAAAAGTTTTGTAATATGCTGCTGTTCTTTAATGAAAATGCTTTCTTCCAGGTTAGGTTAAATAAATTTTTGTTTTATGCGGATTTTTACAATTACAAAAGAACAGGCAAATCAATTTCAGGTCTTCCTTATGCTGCTTTACAGATGGGACCGGTACCCGACCATTACAAAGCTTTAATGGATTTTGCTGAGAAAGAAGGTTATATAGAATACCAATACGATGAGTCCGTAAGCATAGATACTGAGCGTATAGTGAAAAGAAATAAAATGAATTATGATTTGTTCGATGAAAAAGAAATTGAAACTATGAATAGAGTTTCGGATTTATTACGTTTTAAAAAGACAGATGAAATAAAAGAAATGAGTCATAATGAAATCGGATGGATTGAAAATTATCCGAACAAAAGTCTTATAAGTTATTTAGATTATGCACCATTGTTAAAAGAGTATTATTAGTATTGTTGATAAAATTATCAAACAAAAGAAAATCCCACAAGCCAACTCGAAAGTGAGATAGACCAACTGATTTACAAACTCTACGGCTTAATGGAATAAGAGATAAAAATAGTGGAGGGTAAGAGTTAGTAATCCCCGGTGATTCTGTTAAATACTTTCACCAACTCTTTCTTAGTTTCCAGCAAATCTTGTGAAATAACTTTTACTTCACCGATTGCAGGCATGAAGTTGGTATCGCCAATCCATCTTGGTAAAATATGAAAATGAATATGCTGATCAATTCCGGCACCGGCGGCTTTACCG
>CAYLVF010000394.1:0-2831 GCA_964387045.1 uncultured Melioribacter sp.
GAAGCTGCAAAACTTTTGACTTTACAAGCTGCCGGGATGAGAGATGCCGGAAGAAAATATGTTAAAGAAGCCGCAATGGCAAAATTATATTCTTCCAAAATTGCAGTTGAGTGTGCTCTCGAAGCAATTCAAATTCACGGCGGTTACGGTTATGTAAGAGAATACTTAGTTGAAAGATATCTTCGTGATGCTAAAATTACAGAGATTTACGAAGGTACTTCCGAAATTCAAAAAATTATTATTGCAAGAGAACTTTTGAGAGATTAATTTGCCGCGACTTGTTTCTGTTAAACCTAATGATTCTTTGAAAATTTTTCTCCGTTATGAAGACGGTGTTGAAGGGCACGTTGACTTAAGCAAAACAATCGACCGAAATGGTTTTGATGAACTGAGAGACTATTCCCAATTTTCAAAAATATATTTTGATGAACACACAGACGAACTCTGCTGGCCATGCGGAGTTCGGATGTGTACAAATGCTTTGTATAGGCAGGTTTCGCTTCTCTCGTTAATGAATCGACTAAAAATAAGTATCGATAATGTTTAATAAATTTTTTTTGACAATCATATTTATTACTGCAATAAATCTCTCCGCACAAGTTGAAACTCATAAATGGCAGCCGCATGAAGTTGATTATCGATTGAACATACCTGTTGCAAAAGAATACAGAATAATTACCTCTAATTTTTCTACAATATTAATTTCATTTGGGCAAGCTGCATATTACACCGTCTTTTCGGAATTTGACGGTGATAACTGTCCATTTCATCCCTCATGCTCTGCTTTTTTTGTCGAGTCAGTTGAGCGGACAAACATTATTAAAGGTAGTTTAATGTTTGCAGATAGATTTACACGCGATATGAATTTCTTTAAAGGATTTCACAGTTATCCGCTGCATTCCACCGGTAGATTTTATGACCCGGTTTACAAATATGAACTTCTTCCTCTCACGGAATTAGTTGAATTAAGAAAGTCTGAAAATGATTAGCGCTTTTTTCATTCGGCTGATTTTTCTAGTTCTCATTTTAACATCAATAAATTTTGCACAAGATGAGATAAATTATTTTAGTAATGAAAACCGTTTGAGATTTGGCGATTATCTTTTTTGTGATAACGATTATCTTCGTGCAATTGATGAATATAAATTAGTACTCAAGGAAAAAAACAGTGATTCACTAAAATTAAAAATTGCTTTAGCTTATCAAAAATTGGGAAAATATTACGAATCAGAAAATTCATTGAAGGAGCTTTTCAATAGTCAGCAGCTTCATAACGATGCAAAATTTGAATATGCAAAAACTCTGTATCTCTCTAAAAGATTTAGTTTGTTAAATGAACTAGTTTCCGATAATTCATTTATAGAAACTTCTAAAAGAAATGAAATACAAAAGCTGCATCACTTAACTCAACTATACTCACTGCAAGCAATTGAAGATTCCTCGAAATTTTTTCAACCTTTCAATCAAAACGAAAGTGTTGAGTTACTGAAGTTCTATATAAGAAAACAAAATCTTGAAAATAAAAGTCCAGCGTTAGCGGCAATTCTTAGCGCTGTTATTCCGGGACTTGGTAAAATCTACACAGGAAATTACGGAGACGGAATAACCGCATTTTTATTAACCGGAGTCTTAACTTTTCTTTCGATTGATAATTTTCATGCACAACATGATTTCCGTGGTTGGTTATTTGCCGGACTAGCGGCATATTTTTATGCAGGAAATATTTATGGCTCGGCAGCCTCGGCTCAATTATTCAACGCAAACTTAAGAATTACTTTTGATAACGAATTGCAATTATTTCTAAATAAGAATAACCACTTTATTACAAGGAATAATTTGTTTTGCAAGTAGTTGAAGACTCTAAGTCTTCTTATTATAAAAAAATGAAGAATACCTTTTACATTTTAATCCTATTGATTTGCCAAACAGCATTTGCAAATGATGCACTTGAACGGCAATATGAATATGCCGATAAACTTTTCAATGAAGAAAATTATTTTGAAGCAATTACAGAATTTAAGCGCTTATCTTTCTTTGATGAAAAAAATATTTATGCTTATGAGTCTAATTACAAAATCGGTATTGCATATAAGCACGGCGGATTTTATGAGAATGCAATTAAATATCTATCGCGATCAATAAGAGAGACAGAAAATTTTGAGAAAAAAATACAATCACAATTTCAAATTATAAGATGCAATATCCTTCGCAAAACGACAGATAGGGCTTTGCAGTTACTCGATCAATTAGAAAAAGATTCGATGTACGAAATCTACAAAAATGAGATATATTACTGGAAAGGCTGGAGTTTTATGATTTCCGATCGATGGGATTCTGCAGCACAATCTTTTGCTAATATTTCGGAAGATCACGAATTGAAAATTTTATCCGAGCAAATTTATCATGATAAATATTCGGTTACTTTTGCACGTGTAATTTCTTATATTTTGCCCGGTGCGGGACAAATTTATACCGGTAATTATTTCTCCGGGTTAATGTCCCTAACATGGAATGTTTTATGGGGTTATTTGACTATACACTCATTTATCGAAAACCGTGCTTTTGACGGTGTTGCAATAGGTTCCTTGCTTTGGTTGAGATTTTATCGTGGGAATGTTCAAAATGCCGAAAAACTTGCGGTGCAAAAAAATATTGAAATTGCAAACACTGCGCTGCTATACTTAATGGAAAATTATAGAGGTGAAAAGCCGTGAAACTTACCGAAGAACAAATCAGAAAATTAACCATTGAAGCCATCAACGAATTGGGAGAAGATGCAACTCCCCAAAAAGTTAAAGCGATAGTAACTAAAGCAATTGAAAAATTTCCGG
>CAYLVF010000395.1:0-2825 GCA_964387045.1 uncultured Melioribacter sp.
AGCTTTGCCCATTGCTTTGTTTATTGCTGCTGTAAAATCGGCACTTGTAATAAATTATTTTATGCATATAAAATTCGAGGACCCTATCTTTAAAGTATTTTTACTTTTAAGCGGTGTTACCCTCATGGTAATTTTCATATTAACTTTCTTTGATGTTTTTTATAGGTGAGGTTGATAATGTTTGGATTTTTAACCGGCTACGCTCCGGCATCAACTACTGAGACAGTTGATAATGTGATGTTGTTTATTGTTGCGATTTCGGTTGTACTTTTAATCGGGGTTACCGCTACTATGATATTTTTTGTCTTCAAGTATCACCGAAAAAAAGGACACAAACCGGTTGATATTCACGGAAATCTTTTGCTCGAAATTATTTGGATCGGTATCCCAACCATACTAGTTTTGGCAATGTTTTATTACGGTTATCTTGGTTTTAGTAAAATCAGATACATTCCCGAAGATGCGTTCGAGATAAATGTTACTGCTAGAATGTGGTCTTGGGATTTTAATTATCCAAACGGTAAAAAAACTGATTCGCTCTATATACCGGTGGGACAACCGATAAAATTGTTAATGGAATCGGCTGATGTTAACCATTCTTTATTTATTCCCGCTTTTAGAATTAAAGAAGATGTTATAGCCGGCAGAACTACTTACTTATCATTCACGGCTCAAACCGAAGGGAGATATGATATTGCATGCGCCGAGTATTGTGGTTTGAAACATTCTATGATGTATACCGCAGTAATTGCAATGGATCAAAAAGATTTTGATAAATGGTATAACGATTCCGCAAATGAAATTGAATCTCAAGAAGAAGTTGTAATGACCAAATTTGAAATCCCCGGTATAAGTCTTTTACAAGAAAAAGGGTGCATGACTTGTCATACAATTGACGGTTCGGAAAAATTAGCTCCTTCCTTCAAAGGAATAGTCGGGACAAAAAGAAATGTAATAACCGATGGGGAAGAAAGAGAAATTATTGTTGATGAAGAGTATATCAGAAAGTCAATTCTATTTCCCAATGCAGATATTGTAAAAGGTTTTGCATTTGGCATGATGCCGTCGCAGACTTATAATTTGAATGAAGAAGAACTTGAAATAGTTGTTGAGAGCATCACGAGTATAAATTGAAAAAAGAATTAGAAACGGTTTACAAAAAAATTTCTCCGTTTCTTGAATTAGCCAAAATTAGAATTACAATTTTTGTCGCAGTATCAACGGCGGTAGGTTTCATTCAATTTGCAGAAGAAATTACATTAAAAGTTTTTCCTGTTTCTATTGGAGTTTTTATTTTGGCGTGCGGTTCATCCGCATTAAATCATTATCAAGAAAAGAATACCGATGCAATGATGGACAGAACAAAAAATCGTCCGCTTGTATCGGGAAGTGTAAGCACAGAAATTGTTTTAATATTTGCATTTGTTCTTATAATTGTTGGAAGCGGATTAATTTATTTTTCATCCGGGTATCTTGCATTAATACTCGGCTGGTTAACTCTTTTCTGGTATAATGTATTCTATACTCCGATGAAAAGAAAATTTGCTTTGGCTGTTGTACCGGGTTCTCTTGTTGGTGCTATTCCTCCCGTTATCGGATGGGTAGCTGCCGGCGGTTTTATCTGGGATCCACAGGCAATGGCTTTGGCTCTATTCTTTTTTATTTGGCAGATACCCCATTTTTGGCTGCTTCTATTGTTATTCGGAAGTGATTATGAAAAAGCCGGGTTCCCAACATTAACAAAAGTGTTCTCGGAAGAACAACTAAGCAGAATAACTTATATCTGGATTATTGCTCTTGCCATAAGCAGTTTGTTGATTCCGTTATTCAGTTTTGCTGCTAATTTAGTTACAATAATGTTATTACTCGCAGCCGGTTTATGGTTAGTCTTAAAATCGCAAAATGTTATCAAAGATTATCATAACAAAATTGTATTTCGTAAAGCTTTTTACTTGATAAATATTTACGTATTGATTGTTGTTGTTATTATCACGGTTGATAGATTAGTTTTTAGAAATTATTAAGGAATTTGCATATGGATTTTTTTAATAGCATTGCGCTTCCGCAGTCCCATGAACATTTAGTACTGTTAAAGTATTTGTTGGTACTTACATTTACACTTTTTATTCCATACTTAGCAATACTAATTGGTTCATCTTTATTCTCGGTATTTCTAAAGAGAAAAAGTGTGAAAGAAAATAATAACAAGTACTTAAAAATTGTTCGTGATCTTGTAAATATTGCTGCTATGAACAAAAGTGTTGTATATGCTTTGGGGATCATTCCTCTGATTAGCGCAATTTTTTGTTATGTACAGCTTCTTCAAAATTCCTCATCAAGTGTGGTTGTTTTGTTAGTGCTTTCTTTTATTACTTTTGTTTTGGGAATCATACTTTTCTTTTCTTTCAAAAACAGTCTCAATTTAAAAACCATATTTGATCAGGTAGATAACAGCAAAATTAATTTTGCAGAAAACGAAACAAAAGAAACTTTTGAGAATTATCGAAACGAAGCATTAGCTAAATACGGTAAAACCGATTTATGGAGTTTGATTTTCTTTTTACTTTCCGCTTTGTTTTTTGTGAGTGCTGTTGAAAATGCAGCTAATGCAGAAAAATGGGGTAGCGATTATTCTGTCCTGTCGATTATTTTTTCATTTAGAACTCTATCTTATTTTTTATACATGATAGTTCTTTCTCTGTCGGTTACATCAATCACAGCGCTGTTTTATTATTATAAAATTAGAACAGAAGAAAAAATTGATGCAGAATATTTAAAATTTGTCCGGGAGTTTACATTAAGCAAAGGATTAATATTTACAATTC
>CAYLVF010000396.1:0-2822 GCA_964387045.1 uncultured Melioribacter sp.
CTCAATCTTTGTCTATTTTTTTCTTGATTTTTCAATTTTTTTCTTTCATTTTCTATCGCTGTTTTTAATTCATTAACTTCATTGTGAAACAACACAACTTTTTCGTCTGCTCTGATTTTTGCCGATTTTAATTCATCAAGTGCTTCAATTGTTATTTCCGCTCCCGCAGAATATTTGTACTTTGCGATTATATATGCAGCAGCCGAACCAATAAGTAACCCGATGACTAAATAAATAATTTCCATGATTCTCCCATCGTTTTTATAAGCTCTAATCTTTATGATTTACGAGAAAATTATTTTGAAGCAAAGTTAATGATATTCTTACATTCATTCACCGATTTTTATCGTTATTTTACCGATTGAGGCTTTCAACATCTACTAACAAGATATAAATTTCGATCAAAGTAAATTAAGATGGAGAATTAAATGGGACAGCGAGTAAATATTAATCTGATAGTAGGGCTTGCACTAGTCGTAATAGGCGGTCTTTTCCTTTTAGATAATTTTGATATCATCTATTTCGATATGCCTTTATGGATTTTTAGATGGCAGAGCATATTAATCATTATTGGTTTAATTCTGCTGGTTAACTCTAAAAATAATACTGCCGGTTATGTTCTTATTACAATTGGTGTAATCGGATGGTACCCGGAAATCTGGCCGGTAATTCTAATAATAATTGGTTTTTATATATTATACAGAAGACGCGAACATACACCGAGAACAGATAATAAAATTGATTCCTCTCAACCATCAGAAAGTTCACAAGACGATTACTTAAACGATGTTGCAATTTTTGGCGGGGGTAAAAAAATCATTACGTCTGAAAATTTCCGCGGCGGCAAAATAACTGCAATATTTGGCGGTTCGGAAATTGACATCTATGGTTCTAAATTAGCTGAAGGGACACACGTTCTTGATGTGTTCGCAATGTTTGGCGGAACTGATATTCTAATGCATCCGGAATGGAATGTGAAAATTGATGTAGTCCCTATCTTTGGCGGGTTCACCGATAAAAGACGAAAAGACGCCGATCATGTACCGGATCCGGAAAGAAAACTAATCATCAAAGGTTTAGTTCTTTTTGGCGGCGGAAACTTAAAAAGTTAATTTTAATCGAGGGATATTATGAAACAATTTAGCAGACGTTTTTTTGTTGGCTTTGTATTGATTTTACTTGGGCTTGTATTTACTCTAAAAAATCTTGATGTATTTAGTTGGGAGTTTGAATATTATTTTCTTTCTTGGCCGGTATTACTTGTTGTTGTTGGGTTGATAATTACTTTTGCTTCTCAAAGTAAATTTTGGGGAATGTCTATTGTAATCGTCGGATTAATATTTTTCACGGCAAGATTTTATGATTATTCGGCTGGAGAAATTTTCAGAGATATTTGGCCCATCTTTGTTATTCTTTTGGGAATCTCAATTATCTTTGATCACAAAAGAGGGAAAAAAAATAAAAATGGAAGATGCTGCAGTGCTGAGGGATTTGAAGGTGGATGGGTTGATTTTGAAGACGATTTTTTAGATTTGTCAACAGTTTTCACAGGTTATAAAAGAAGAATTATATCACAAAATTTTAAGGGTGCAAAAATCTCAACGATATTCGGTGGAACGGTTTTAGATTTGACAAAAGCAAAGGTATCTCCATATTGTGTAATTGAATGCGATACAATTTTCGGCGGAACAGAATTAATAATTCCATCGGCTTGGAAAGTAATTAATCAAACTTCGGCAATGTTTGGCGGTGTAGCAGATGAACGAAGAAAATCAGCTCCTTTAAGCAATGAAGAAGAAGTAAAGCTAACCGTAAAAGGTTTTGCAATGTTTGGAGGCATTGAGATAAAATCGTGATTCATCCTTTTATAAATAGCAGAGGCAGTCTTGGTATTTATGGTCTAGTGTGGTTAATTATTTCATTGATTCATTTTCTTGTACTAAATTTTTCTCTGCAAATCGATATTGGTTTTGCTTTTCTTGATTCTATCATTTTTAATGTGGTAATGTTGTTGTTCGGTCTAACACTTTGGTACCCAACAAACTTCACTGATTTCGAAGCGAAAAGCAGTATAACAGTTTTTGTTAATCATGGAATTGGTGCACTCGTTACATCTGCGTTGTGGATTGGTCTTAGTTATTTGATACTCAGCAAGCTGATTACCGATAAGACTTATTCAATATTTCTTTCTTCATCTTTAATCTGGCGATTTTTAATTGGTTTACTCTTCTACATAATAATCGTATCGATATATTACTTGATAATTTACTACAATAATTTCCGAGAGAAATTAAAAATAGAATCCGAATTAAACTCACTTGTAAAAGAAGCAGAATTGCGTTCGCTAAAATATCAGATTAATCCGCATTTTATTTTTAATAGTCTTAATTCAATAAGTGCACTTACAATTTCTGATACGGAGAAAGCACGTGAGATGACTATTAACTTATCAACTTTCTTACGCGGTACACTTTCAAAAAATGAAAAACAAAAAACGAAGCTATCCGAAGAATTAAAAAATGTAAAACTCTATTTAGAAATTGAGAAAATTCGTTTTGAAGAAAAGTTTGAGTTAATTGAAGAATTAACCGAAGAGTGTTTGAACTTAGACGTCCCCAACATGCTGCTTCAGCCGATATTTGAAAACGCAATAAAGCACGGAGTTTATGAGAGTCTTGATTTAGTTACTATAAAAATAAAATGTATAAGAGAAGGTGAGTACTTAAAAATAAGTGTAACAAATAATTTTGATAAAGATGCCGCACCCCGCAAAGGTGAAGGAATTGGTTTAAAAAATATTGAAAACCGGTTAAAGCTTATTT
>CAYLVF010000397.1:0-2822 GCA_964387045.1 uncultured Melioribacter sp.
TATATAAAATTTGATAAAAGTGATTTAAATTCATTTTCGGGATCGATTGAAAATTTAATTTGGTTAATGCTTCGCGATAAGCTGTTAACTCAAAGAGCGAAAGAGAATGGATATTTTGAAAATAATTGGGTTAAGACTCAAAGTAATTGGTGGCGTGATAAAATTGCATATAGTGTAATGAGAAATAAACTCGCCAATTCTATTCTTTTGGAAAATGAAGAAGTAAACACCGGCAGTGAGTCTGAATCTTCACCTGATGATTTATCAATTGAATTAATTGCTAAAATGTTCAGAATGATTCAAGCATCAAAAGCGAAGAATAATATTATTATCAATAATGAAGTACTAAATAGAATTTCAGTTTCCGAAGAAAATGATCCTAAAGTAGTTGATTTTTATTCAGCAAAAAAAGGCGGACTTATTCCTCGTCCCCCTTATCCGACGATAGACAATGAATGGGTTAATTGGGAATAACAGAAATGAAACTGAATCTTCTTTTTACTGTCTCCATTGTTTTATTATCCCATCTTATTATAAGCTGCGGAAGGAGTGAAGCTGATAGAAACACTATCTTGTATTGGAGTTCAAACAACACTTACGAGATACAGTTTGCAGACTACATTACCAAAAAGTGGAATGAAGAAAATACAGTTAAAGTAAAATTCCAACCTGTGCCGGAAGGACAATCAAGCGAAGAAATAATACTCGCTGCTGTTGTGGGGAAAACAACTCCCGACGTTTATTCCAATATGTGGCAGGGTGATGTTGAAGTTTATGCACAAGCAGGAATTCTTATTCCGCTTGATACGCTTGATGGTTTCCTCGAATTCATTTATGAAAGATGTGACAGTGCCGTTGTTGAAGAGATTACATCTACGGATGGACATATCTATCAAATCCCGTGGAAAATTAATCCGATAATGTTAATCTATAACCAAAATGCAATTGATGAATTAGAACTTGATTCGGTACCGAGTAATTATTCACAATTCACAAGTGCTGCCGAAAAATTTAAAGCTGATCTCGACGGTGATGGTTACATAGATAGATGGTTTGGTTATGCAGAAGTTCAGGTAACCTGGTGGCAAAGATTTTTTGATTTTTATCCGTTATATCTTGCGGCTTCGGGAGGAGCTTCTCTTGTAAAAAATAACAAAGCAGTTTTTGACAATGAGTACGCAGTAAATGTTTTTAAGTTTCTCAGAAACCTGTATGCAAATAATTATTTCTCGAAGGAAAGATTATCGGCTCGGCAGGATGTTTTTCTTTCTGAGGTAATTGCAACACGTTTTACGGGACCGTGGGAAATTTCACACTCGGAAAAATATAAACCTGAAGGCTTTGAATATGATTTTCATCATTTGCCGGTACCCGATAATCATGAAGGTCCTATTTATACTTACGGCGATCCGAAAAATATTGTGATATTTAATACTTGTAAAAATCCAACTGCTGCATGGCAATTTTTGAAAGAAATGATAAGCGAAGAAAATGATTTGAAATTATTGGAATTCAGCAACCAACTTCCTCGCAGAAAAAATATAGATCAAAATACATTATATGCCGGGTACTTCGAACAAAATCCTAAAATGAAAACCTTCGCCGAACAATCAAAATATGTAAAAGGGACTGATGCAAGCCCCGTATTGAAGGAAGTATTCGATTTAATTTCTCAACAATATGAAGCATGCGTTGTTTACGGTGTTAAATCACCCGAAGCAGCAATAAAAGATGCTGCCGATGCGGTTAATTTGTTATTCCTAAAATAAATTAGTAGATGAAAATAAAAACAAAGATAACGCCATATTTACTCGTATCACCATATCTAGTTCATTTTATGCTGTTTGTGGCGTTCCCGGTAGTGTTTTCAATTGTTCTTACATTTCACAAATGGAATATCATTTCCCCAATGGAATACATTGGGTTGAATAATTATATAAGATTATTCAAAGATGAGGTATTCTTTAAATCACTTATTAACACGTTAATTTTTTTAGTAATCCATATACCGTTGCAAATTATTGTCGCATTATTCCTTGCAGAAATACTTAATCAAAAAATAAAGTTCAGAGGATTCTTTAGAGCAGCATTCTTTTTGCCTGTTATTGTTTCGGGAGTTGTTGTTACAATTCTTTGGCAGCAGTTATACGGTTTTGATACCGGTTTGCTAAATAGATTATTGGTAAGTATTGGCTTAGGTAAAGTCGGATGGTTGACCGATCCGAATATTGCAATGCCTTCAATTGCATTAATGGCAACCTGGAAAAATGTTGGTTTATATATTGTCCTTTTCTTGGTAGGATTACAAACCGTACCGGTCCAATATTATGAAGCAGCAGATATTGAAGGCGCATCGAAGTGGCAGAAATTTTTTAAGATAACTTTGCCGATGATTAACCCGACAATTTTTATGGTAGTTATCCTTTCAACAATTGGCGGATTTTCATTGTTTATTGAACCCTACATAATGACAGGTGGCGGACCTCTTAACAGTACAATTTCTGCGGTGCTTTACATATATAAGCAAGGATTTTTCTATTACCATATGGGATATTCGGCTACTCTCGGTTTGTTCTTTGCTTTAATAATTATGGCAGTTGTTGTTATTCAGAAAAAATTTGTAGAGCGTGATATTTGAAACGAGTTAATAAAATATTGCTTTATTTTTTATTGATAATTGGTTCGCTGATATTCATCTATCCGTTTTACTGGATGGTTATGGCATCGCTTGCACCTGAAAATGAAATATCGATTTTAACTCTTCTACCTTCTTCGGTTTCAATAAATAGTTATGTACAGATGGTTGATAAAATTCCAATCGG
>CAYLVF010000398.1:0-2820 GCA_964387045.1 uncultured Melioribacter sp.
AAAAACTTTTTCGGCGGATCTTCCATAAAGTCATCTTGTTCAATATAAATTTCTTTGCAGAATGGGACTGATCTTTTTCCCATCGATTCATCTTCCGGATTATTTACTGCTTCCAGTTCTTCAACTTTATCATCCGGATAATTTGTAATGCTAACTTTCAATGGTTTTAAAACACCCATTACTCTTTGAGCATGTTTGTTCAAATCTTCACGAATAGTAAATTCAAGTAAAGCTAAATCGGAAACGTTATCACGTTTAGCAACACCGACTCTTTCTGCAAAAGCTCTTATAGCTTCTGGAGTATAACCGCGTCTTCGAAAACCACTGATAGTAGGCATGCGCGGATCATCCCATCCGTCAACAATTCCTTCTTGAACAAGCTGCAGAAGTTTCCGCTTACTCATTACGGTGTAAGTTAAATTAAGTCTTGCAAATTCAATTTGACGCGGTGGAAATATTTCAAGCTCCTTTATGAACCAATCATAAAGTGGTCTGTGATTTTCAAATTCAAGTGTACAAATTGAGTGAGATATTTTTTCAATAGAATCAGATTGACCATGAGCCCAATCGTACATTGGGTAGATACACCATTTATCGCCGGTTCTATGATGTGATGCATGTCTAATTCTATACATAATAGGATCACGCATATTCATGTTGGGAGATGTCATGTCAATCTTTGCACGAAGAACATGTTCACCATCATTGAACTCTCCATTTTTCATGCGTTCAAATAAATCTAAGTTCTCATCAACGCTTCTATTTCTAAATTGACTTGCTTTACCCGGTTCGGTTGGTGTACCTCTCATTTCTCTGATTTCATCTCCGGTGCATGAGTCAACGTATGCTTTACCTTTTTTTATTAAAATAACCGCATACTCGTAAAGATTATCAAAATAATCGGATGCATAGTATTCACGATCTTCCCAATCGAAGCCGAGCCATTTTATATCCTTTTTAATTGAATCAACATATTCGATTTCTTCTTTTGTAGGATTAGTATCATCAAAACGAAGATTACATTTACCGCCATACTTTTCCGCAATTCCAAAATTTAAGCAGATTGATTTGGAATGACCTATGTGTAAATAGCCGTTAGGTTCGGGAGGGAAGCGTGTAATTACATTTTTGTATTTACCATTTGATAAATCTTCATCAATTATTTCTTCGATGAAATTTTTCGATTTGATTTCTTCAGTGTTATCCATAATTAATTCGGTTTAATAGTTTCAAGAGCAGTGTTAATTCTTTTAATTACTTCTTCTTTCCCAAGAGTAAAAAGAAGATCGAAAAGCCCCGGACCTTGACCGGTACCCGATACAGCTAATCTTAGAGGATGGATAAGTATTCCAGCTCCGATATTTAATTTTTCTGCTGTTGATCTTAATTCATTTTCAAAATCTTCTTTATCGGGATTCTCTAATTTCTCAAAAGCCGAACGTAGTTCAGCAAGTTGATGCGGTGTATCTTCTTTCCATCTTTTTTGTATTACCGATTGATCATATTCTTTCGGTTCTTCAAAATAATAGAAACTCTTTTCAATAAATTCTTTTACAAATATTACTCTTTCTTTCATTGATTCAATGACATTAAGCAAATACTCATCCGAAAATTTCTTTTCAGCATAAATAGAATTTTTTAGTTCTTCCTTCAGCATAATAAGAATTTCTTCATTCGATTTATTTTTTATATGTTCAAAATTCAGCCAGTTTAGTTTTTCTACATTAAAAACGGCACCGGCTTTGTTAACTCTTTCAAGTGAAAAATTTTCTATAAGTTGTTCCATTTGATATAATTCAACATCATCTCCGGCATTCCATCCCAGCAGAGCAACAAAATTTATCAATGCTTCTTTTAAGTAGCCTTTCTTTTGATAATCTTCAACGGCAACATCGCCTTGCCGCTTACTTAGTTTAGATTTATCCGGATTAAGAAGCAGAGGAAGATGTGCAAACTTTGGTCTTTCCCACTCTAAAAAGTCGTATAGCAAAACATGTTTGGGAGTTGAAGATAACCATTCCTCGCCTCGAATTACATGAGTAATTTTCATCAAATGATCATCAACAACATTTGCCAAATGATAAGTAGGAAAGCCGTCACTTTTAATTAATATTTGATCGTCAACCGTGTCACTGTTAAATTCGACTTGTCCGCGCACGATATCTTCAATAATAATTCTGCTATTGATTGGTACATTTAGTCGAATAACGTATTGTTCACCGGATTGAATTTTTTGTTGAACTTCTTCTCTAGTTAAGCCCAGACATTGCTTGTCGTATTTAGCCTGAAGTTTCTGAACTTGTTGATCTTCACGTAATTTTTGAATTCGTTCGGCAGAACAGAAGCATCGGTAAGCGTGTCCTCTACTAATTAATTCGTTTACATATTTGTTATAAATCTCTAATCTTTGTGATTGAAAATAAGGTCCGTAATCACCACCTACCTCGGGTCCTTCATCAAAATAAAGTCCGACCCATTTCATCGTTTTAATTAAATTATCAATTGCACCTTCGACATAACGGTTACGGTCTGTATCTTCAATTCTTAGAATAAATTTGCCGTTATTATGTTTTGCAAACAGATAATTATAGAGAGCTGTTCTTAATCCTCCTATATGAAGATAACCGGTAGGACTTGGAGCAAAACGTACACGTACAGCATCACTAATCATATATACTACCTAATGATTTTTTGTAAATCACAAAAATAAAAAATTAATTAGAGAGAGAAAATTGAGGTGAAAGAATTATCAAGCTTCTTCGTGCGTATAATGTTTCACTTTATCAATAAACTCTTTACTATCGATTGGTTTAGGAATGT
>CAYLVF010000399.1:0-2819 GCA_964387045.1 uncultured Melioribacter sp.
TGAGTTAACGGTTTTTGCAACTAATCCGAAATAAAAGATGGATAACACCGAACTAAAAATACAAGCAGCCGAAAAAGCGGTTGAGCAAATTAAATCGGGTTATATTATTGGGCTTGGTACAGGCAGTACCGCAAATTTTGCAATTATGAAAATTGCGGAATTGTTAAAGGAAGGTAAACTAAATAATATTGTTGGAATTCCGACTTCAAATACTACCGAAGAATTGTCTATTTCTTTGGGAATACCATTGGCTTCCTTTGAAAATATTCAAGAAATTGATTTAACAATTGACGGTGCAGACGAAGTAGATGAAGAGCTTAATTTAATTAAAGGCGGCGGCGGTGCATTGCTGCGAGAAAAAGTTGTTGCTCAAGCAAGCAAGAGAGAAATTATTGTTGTTGATGAATCTAAAATTTCTAAGCAACTCGGTGAAAAATGGCATGTCCCGGTTGAAGTCCTGAAATTTTCATTTCAACTCGAAAAAAGATTTTTAGAATCTTTGGGTGCATCGGTTGTACTGCGAAAAGCTGATGATGGTAATCCTTATGTAACTGATGAAAACAATTATATTCTTGATGCTAACTTCGGAATAATATCATCTCCGAGAGAATTAGCGCATAAACTCGAAGCGAGAGCCGGAATTGTTGAGCATGGTTTATTCATTGATTTGGTAAGCGAAATTATTGTAGCATCAACAACCGGGATAAGAACAATTTCAAAAAAATAAAAAAATTTTGAAACCTCGCTGGTAAATTAATTGTAAGAAAAGCCGGCATCATTTTTTATTTCTATATTTTTTGAAAATTATTTGTTGACTTAATAAGTTTGCAGCAATTTTAATCATTTACTGAAAAGCTATGAGTATAAAAGTAGAAAACCTCACCAAAAAGTACGGCACACAAAGAGCAATCGATAACATTTCATTTGAAGTAAAAGAAGGAGAAATCTTGGGATTTCTCGGTCCCAACGGAGCCGGTAAAACTACAACAATGAAAATCATTACTTGTTTTATGGCTCCATCCGATGGCGATGTTAATGTTGACGGTCATTCAATTCATGAGCATCCTGATTTAATTAAAAAGAAAATCGGTTATTTACCGGAATCAAATCCGCTGTATTATGATATGCCGGTCTTGGAATACCTCGAGTTTGTTGCAGAACTTCAAGGTGTGAAAAAAGATCAAATCAAAAAAAGAATTGTCGAAATGGTGCGTGTTTGCGGATTGAATATCGAAAAACATAAAAAGATCGGTGAGCTATCGAAAGGTTATCGCCAGCGCGTTGGTCTCGCTCAAGCCATGATTCACGATCCCGATATTTTAATTCTTGATGAACCTACAACCGGACTCGATCCGAATCAAATTGTTGAGATAAGAAAATTAATACGCGAGCTCGGTAGAGAAAAGACAGTAATTTTAAGTACTCATATTCTTCCCGAAGTTGAAGCAACTTGCGATAGAATATTGATTATCAACAAAGGTAAAATTGTTGCAGACGGAACACCGGATAGTCTAAGAAATAAAGCTCAAGGACAGGAAATACTCCGTGTTCAAATTTTAGATGCACCAAGTAAGGATGAAATAATCTCTTCATTACAAAGTATTGAAACTATCGCAATAGTTGATCCCGTTCAGAATAATGAAAACACTTTTGTTGTCAATAGTAAACCTGAGCAATCCTCACGCAAAGATATTTTTAATCTTTGTGTTTCTAGAAATTGGGTGTTGACTGAAATGTCCCCGATCGAAACAAAATTAGAAGATATATTTAGAGAATTAACAACAGATTAATTATGAAACCAGTATGGATTATTACTAAAAGAGAACTTCGTTCATTTTTTGATTCGCTTATCGCTTACATAATGATAACAGTCTTTTTAGGATTAAGCGGATTTTTTACCTGGCTGTATGGATCGGATATATTTTTATTAGGACAGGCAACTTTACAACCGTTTTTCTCGGTTGCTTATTGGACGCTGTTCTTCTTCATTCCGGCGCTAACAATGAAAATGTTAGCCGAAGAAAAACGAAGCGGTACGCTTGAACTTCTTTTAACAAAACCTGTATCCGATTGGCAGGTTCTTCTCGGTAAATTTACCGCATCATTATTATTGATTGTTATTGCATTAGCATTGACAATTCCATATTACATAACTGTTTCGTCAATCGGTCCGGTTGATCACGGCGCTGTTTGGTGCGGTTATCTCGGAATGATTTTAATGAGCATGTCTTATATCGGAATTGGATTGTTTGCAAGCAGCATTACAAATAATCAAATAGTTGCTTTTTTAACCGCACTTTTTATAGGATTGTTTTTCCTAATTATTTTTAATGTACTTGCGAATAATTTTACCGGAAGTCTTGCGCAATTATTTCATTTCTTAAGTATCTCAACTCATTACGATTCAATCTCGCGCGGGGTTGTTGATACTAAAGATATTATCTATTTCGTTTCGATTGCATTCATTGGTTTAACTTTAGCAGAATCCGTTTTATCCAAAAGAAATATTGTTGAGAATTAATAATTATGCTGACTAAAAGAAAAATTCAAATATCAATTGCGTTTGTAATCGGGATAGTTGTTTTATTAAACTTTATCTCCGATAAATTTTTCATTCGATTAGATTTTACCGCAGACCAACGATACAGTTTGAGTGATGCAACAAAAAATATTCTAGAAGACTTATATAATCCCGTTACGGTAACAGCATATTTTTCCGAAAATCTTCCCCCCGATATTGCGAAAGTAAGGAGAGACTTTAGGGATTTATTGGTTGAATACTCAACTCGTTCCGGCGGCAATTTAGTTTATGAATTTGT
>CAYLVF010000400.1:0-2814 GCA_964387045.1 uncultured Melioribacter sp.
CAACAGGTGTTCAAGAATTTTTAGAGAAATATCCCGAATATGATGGGAGAGGAACATTAATTTTGATTCTCGATTCCGGTGTTGATATTGGAATCGACGGACTTACAACAACTTCCACTGGCGAACTTAAAGTAATTGACGTACAGGATTTCACCGGTGAAGGAGATTTTTTCTTTACCAAAGCTAAAGTTGATGACGATGACGACACCTTATTTTTCTATGACAAAGGAAAAGAACTGAAAGTACAAGTTGCTGAAAATTATTTAGTACAAACTAATGGTGATTATTTTATCGGGGTTGTTGAAGAAAAACATTGGTTGAATTCTTCGTCTGGAGTAAAAGATCTTAATAATAATAACAAAACCGATGACAAATTTGTATTCATCACCTTCAAGCAAAAAGATTCCGAAGATTGGGTCGTTTATTTTGACACCAACGGCGACGGAAAACTTGATGACGAAAAACCAATTAAGAATTTCAAGATTAATAAGGATGTTTTTGTTATTAAAACAGAGGAAGGTGAACCTAATTTTTATTTCGGACTCAATATCTTTCCGGAAGAGAATAAAATAGTAATTCATTATGATGCAGTATCGCACGGAACTCACTGTGCCGGTATTGCCGCGGGTAATCAAATCGGTAATTATGAATTTTACGGAATAGCATCAGGTGCATATTTAGGTAGTTTAAAGATCGGCAGCAGTATTTACACAGGCGGGGCAACAACTGCCGGAAGTATGAAAGCTGCTTACGATTATGCCGACAAGCTTAGCCGCGAACTTGACATGCCAGTCATTATAAATATGAGTTACGGAATTGGATCCGAAATCCACGGCTTAGCAGATATGGAAAAGTATATAGACAATTTAGTTAGTGCTAATCCGAATTTATATATCTCAATATCAGCAGGTAATGAAGGACCGGGAATTTCAACTTTAGGATTACCGGCATCTTCTAACTCCGTACTTTCTTCCGGCGCAGTACTTGCAAAAGAAGTCGGAAATGATCTTTACGGGTCGCCGATTGACCGGGATGTAATATTACATTTTAGTTCACGAGGCGGTGAAGTAAACAAGCCTGATATCATAGCACCGGGTGCTGCAACTTCAACAGTACCGTATTGGACAAGATACGATAGATTTTGGGGAACAAGTATGGCTGCTCCATATACGGCAGGAGTTATGTCATTATTATTAAGCGCAATGAAGGTTGAATACCCGGATCTTAAAATTCCTTCTCTACTTCTTTATAAAGTGCTTAGAGAAAGTGCAGTTACGCTTGATGAATATTCACCGGTTGATCAAGGCGGCGGATTAATTAATGTTTTGAATGCTTATGACCTATTGAAGAAATATATCAAGGCTGGCGAATTAAATAAATTCGAAACATATACGGTTTCTGCAGATGCACCTTCGACACCAAGCGGAAAAGCAGATCATCTTTATATTAGAAACGGTTCTTATCTAACCGGTGTTGAGAAATTTAATTTTTCTATCGCAAGAAATAACTTTAACAAGACTGATAAATTTTTCAGATCATATACGATTAAAAGCGAAAACGATTGGTTAAAATCGATTACAAATAAAACTTACATCCGTAATGAACAGAAAGCTAATGTTGCCGTGCAGCTTGATAAATCGAAAATGACGAAACCCGGACTTTACAGCGGAAGAATTAAGGCTTACAGAGAAGATAATTCGAAATTTCCTGAATTTGAATTATTGGCAACTGTAGTTATGCCTTATCATTTCAGCCAAAGTAATAATTACAAACTTTTTGATTCGGGTAAATTGGCTCCCGCAGAAATAAAAAGGTATTTTCTTGAAGCTCCTCCGGCAGTAAGTACAATGAAAATAGTTCTCTCGGCTGATAAAGGAAAATACTCCAACACATGGTATACTTTGCATGATCCTGAAGGCAGAACAGTTGGTGGTATTCGACCGATAGAAACCGAAAGAGACGCTGTTCAATCTGAAAGATTTTTTAATGATCTTTTACCGGGTGTTTATGAACTCGTAGTTGTCGGTCACTTTACTGCGGTTGATACTGTTCATTATAATTTGAATGTGGAATTCCAAAGTATACAGATAATCGGCAAAGATGAAGTTGATAATGTGAATAATACAATAACAGTGGTTAATAATTATAATGATGTGCTTCGATATTCGTTAAAAGGCGAAGTAACCGGTTATGAGAAAGACTACACTATACAATTTGAAGATGAAGAAATTGTGCAGCATAAATTTTCTTTCAAAGATGGTGAAAAAGATAAAACTTTCAATCTCTCTGTGTCACAGAATGATTACAACACCATCACAGATTTTGCAGTTGTGATTTATAATAAAAAAGGCAAAATTGTATCGAGCAACGGATTCAGTTACAAAGATATGTCGATCTCTCTTACAAACAGTAATAAAGAAGATGATAATGAATTTTTATTAACATTTATCCCCGCATTTGTTGATGAAGTAAAGAAAATTAATGTATTTGTTAATGAACTAACAACAGTAAAAGAACCGGCATCGTTCAAGGTTACTAACAAATCATCTTCGAATATAGTCATGTATCCTGCGATACCTGAATCATTAACATTGGATATAGATTTTTCAAATAATACATTTGATGAGAATGTATCACCGCTTGGGAAAATCTATTTTGAAAAACAAAACAGCGGTAAAGTAGAATATGAATTACCGGTATATATCAATTTCTAAAAGGGAGAGGTTAAATGAGTAATCATGAACAGCAGCAAACAATTATAGGTCTCCCGGTTAACGCTTACACGGAATTAAAACCGGGAGAAGAGTACGTTCC
>CAYLVF010000401.1:0-2804 GCA_964387045.1 uncultured Melioribacter sp.
AGGTTAAGAAATGATATTATTTCGTTCTGTTTCAAATTTTTCCCGGCGCAGCCGGATGAAGTTCAGCAACGGAGACAAAGACCGCAGCAAAGAATAACAACGATAAAGGATTCTGTTACAAATCTTGGTTTACAAGGCGGTAGACAGCAGGATGAAGGGGGCAGAAGAGGTAAAGCTCAACCGGTTGTTAGACAAGAAGAAAAAGTTGGGCGTAATGACCCTTGTCCTTGCGGAAGCGGAAAAAAAAACAAACATTGCCATGGCAGAGCATAAGAGGTTCTTATGAAAAAAATTGAAGCCATTATTCGTCCCTTCAAACTTGATGAAGTGAAAGAAGCTCTCCTCGAAGAAGGCGTAAGAGGAATGACCATTTCCGAAGTAAGAGGTTACGGTAGACAGAAGGGGCATAAAGAAACCTACCGTGGAAGTGAATACCAAATAGAATTTGTTCCTAAAATAAAAATTGAAGTTGTAGTTAACGACAACATTGTTGAAAAAGTTATTGATGCGATTTCGCGGCATGCTAAAACCGGTCAAGTTGGCGACGGGAAAATATTCATTTATAATATAGAAGACATAATAAGAATACGAACCGATGAATCCGGTTCGGAAGCTTTATAGGAATTCAAAGTGAAATCTATGATAAAAAAATATAGCCCCATCATTTTACTTTTGATATTACCTGCTTGCGGTCTTTGGACTAACTTCACCACATTCTTCAATTTATATTACAACACGCGGGAATTATATTACGAGGTTCAAGAAGATATGGCAAACCTTGCAAAAGATCCGTTTCAACTAAAAGAACCCGATGCAACCCCGCAAATAAAAAATAAATTGACCAAACTTCAGGAGAAAACTTCCAGAATTCTTCAGCACGAATCCGAATCTTCATTTTTTGATGATGCTGTATTTATAAGCGGATGGGCATTTTACACCAACGGAGATTATTTGCGAGCTATAAGAAAATTTCAAGAACTCCTCTCACTTGATAGCGAAGAATACGAACTCTTAAGTAAGATGTATATTGGTAAAAGCGAATTGCAATTAAGAAATTTTTCTTCTGGTATTGGTATTCTTAATGAAGTAAGAGATTCAGCCAAAGCAAAAGAAAATAATGAAGTACTCAAAGAAGTATATAAAACAATCATAGCTTATCATATAGACCGCGAAGAATATAATGTTGCCGTCAGTCAAGGACGAAAACTTATCGAAATTTCCAATGATAACAAATTAAATGCTCAAGTTGCTTATCGAATTGGTCTTATATATCTAGAAACCGGTGATGAACAAGAAGCAGTTTCTTCTTTTGAATCAGTGTTGAATTATTCGCCGGACTTTACCACAGAATTTAACAGCAGGTTTGAAATTGCTAAGCTTATGAAAAAACTCGGACGCATTGATGAAAGCCGGGATATGCTCAACAGACTTTATAACGAAGGAAAGTATTCAACTTATTGGGGCGATGTATTTTTCGAACTTGGGTTGATCGAATATGAAGATGAAAATTATGATAAAGCATTCGATGTTTTTTCAAACGTCAATAAACTTTATCCGACTAGCAAGGGAGCTATGGAAGCTCAGTTGATGCAGGGCGAAATAATGAGAAATGTTTATGCAGATTATGACTCCGCCAAAGTTTATTACGACAAAGTCAAAGGCAGCAATACTACTCCCGAAATTAAAGCTAAAGCCGAACTTTATTCTCAGTCCATTATGAGATACATTACATTGCGAGATAATATTAATCGTACAGAGAGACAGATAACATATTTGCTTGAACCGGTTGAATTTGTACGTGATTCGCTGGCTTATTTAAGATTTCTTGCAAAATCCGGTGCTGAGAAAGAAGGGGTTCAAACTCCAGCAGGAGCCATCATTGATACATCACAAATTGCTCTGACGGATACTTCAACCATATCCGATACAACATCAGTTGCAATCTCGTCTCAAGATTCTCTTTTTGCATTTTCAGCAATAGATTTCTCTTTTGATGATGATTATATATTGGAAAAAAAACCGGAATACCCAAAGATCGGTCTTGATTCGTTGCAGTCCAGAATTGGTAATGATTACTTTGCTCTAGGTAATTTATTTTTTACCGATTTACTAAAACTTGATTCGGCTTATTATTACTATAATTTACTAATAGATAAGTTCCCCAATTTTTCTAATAAACCGAGAGTTTTATTTGCATTGGGAACATATTACGAAACAAACGATCAACTTGAAAAGGCTAACGAACTTTATTCTATTGTTTATGATGATTATAAAACTCACCCACTTGCAAATGAAGCCGCAAAAAAGCTGAACAAACCGCTGTTAAGAACCGAATCCGATCCGGCAGAAGAAGAATATTTATTAGCAGAAGAACTGATAGGAGTCTCAGATTTTGATTCGGCAATTTATATTATGAAGGAAATAGTAAAGAATTATCCGGAGTCAATCTATAAAGCAAAATCCCTTTATACTATTGGGTGGCTTTATGAAAATGAAATTGACCAACCAGATTCTGCCATCACTTACTATAAAAAAGTTTTGGAAGCATACCGTTATAGCGATTTTGCTCTAGTGGTTGTCGACAAAGTAAATATTTACAGCGCCGAACAAGAAAGGATTCAGAGAGAGAAAAAAGAAGCGGAAAAAGTCATCATTGAAACATCTCCGGTAAATGATATAGATCAAGAAGATAACCCCGATCAAGTTGATGTACCGATAGAAGAACCTCAAGATGAACCGGAACCGGTTGATACTACCCAAATAAAAGATCAATAATTAAGATGACCCGCAAGCAATTAATTAAA
>CAYLVF010000402.1:0-2798 GCA_964387045.1 uncultured Melioribacter sp.
CAATCTAGAGTATATCATTACATTAATAATAAAGAAGCCCCTGATTCCTTGGTTTATTTTATCTGGGAATACGATTACTGGAAACCTAATATCAGAGCTTATTACTATTTCAATAGCAATGGTAAAATTACTGTTTCTGATATCGAACTTTTCCTAGACAATAATTGGACAAAACTTAGTAGGGCGGAATTTCTTTATAACGAAATCTTTGAATTAGAAAAAGTAAACTTTTATAACTGGGATGACGATTACATATTAAGATCAAGATTAAAATACAATTACAATAATGATAGGTTATTAGATCAAGTATTCAATGAAAGACTAGAAAATGATAGATGGATGCCCGCGCAGTTAGATCAAATAATAATTAATGTAACACAGGAATATGAGCCAGCCTTTGAATTCCATAAAGTTGAACTATATTACCCAAATAAAACTAATGTTGAAGAGGAGTATGTTCAAAACAAAATAGAACTCTACCAAAACTACCCAAACCCGTTTAACCCGAGCACAAAAATAAAATTCACAATCCCCAATGTAGGGGACGAAAATTTTCGTCCCCAACAAACCAAGTTAATTGTATTTGACTTACTCGGTCGCGAAGTAAAAATATTAGTAAACAAGCAAATGCACCCCGGTACTCACGAAGTAACATTCGAGGCAAGCACTCTGCCGAGCGGAGTTTATTTCTATAGATTAACGAGCGGAAATTATTCACAAACAAAAAAGATGCTGCTTATGAGATAATTCTCTACTCCGTTTCCCACAATAAAGAGGAGTTGAAATGATAGCTATAATGAAGTTGATGTTTGTATTCATTTTGTCATTATCACAATTTGTAGTTGCTCAGGAAGTTAATGGTTCTTCGTTTTTTACAAAATCAGAATATGGTTTATATGGCGGTGTAAACGTATCGGGAGAATCTAATCTTGGTGGTTTAACAAGTTTTGAATTTAAGACCAATCTTACATCAAATCTTAATATAAGATTATCTGCATCTTATTTTTATTTCAGTACAAATGTAAATCAACTTGTGAAAGACTTTAACTCCGGGGAACTTCAAGGTGAGAAATATTTCAGTGCAGGTGAATACGTGATAAATGGAAGAGAGTACAAAAATATTCCTATATCAATTGGACTTCAATATTTTTTAAGTAGATCTACGTTATCACCTTATGTAATTGCTGAAGGTGGTTACAATTTTATTGATGGGAAATTAGATAGAACACCCGGACAATATTGGAGTTACAATTCATTGGAAGAAATTCCAGATGAATATAAACATCATATTCCACAACTGATGCCTCTCAGTTCATTCCGTTACGGAGTTGGGATCGGGGCTATGTATCCATTATCAAATGTGTTCAATCTTGACGTAAGATATCTCTATAATTTTGATTCCGAAATTGTGAATACTCATCAAGTTCTTGTTGGCTTTGTTTTCTAAATCTTATTATTGAATAATATTAACATAATCCAAGAGAAAATTTTAATTAACAGACTAGAGACGTCATATTTGGCGTCTCTATATATTGATTTCTCTCAAACATTCAGGTATAAATATGAAATTGAAATTAATAGGTTCTTTCTTTGCCTTAGTGTTATTATGCCAAAATATTTATTCACAAGGCGAAGCTGCAGTACCGTTCTTGGTTTTGCAGCAATCTCCGCAGTTTACCGGAGCGGCACAAGTCGGTGTTGCCGTTCCGCCTATTGACCCTATGGGGTTTTATCTTAATCCAGCGGTACTCGGAGAAACTTCTAAAGAGTTTAATTTCACAACACTCTTTCTTCCAACAAAAGTTAATTGGCTCGGCTGGGATAATTTGAAATTCAATACTTTCGGAATGAGTCTAGGTTACAATTTTGAAAACTCATTACTCAACATTCCGTTATCAATCGGAATAGGCTTTATTTCCGGTAAATTAAATTACGGAACATTTGCTGTAACGGGACCCGAATCACCCAATCCAATTTTTACTACAGAATCCTACGATAAATTTAATCAATTCAGCATTGGGGCTAGTTACAGTTTTTATTTGGATTTTAGTGTGGGTATTGCTTCTAAAATCTTTAAAAGTGTAATGGGTGGAAGAATGATAAACGGACAGAGAAGAATTGTTGAAACGGATGGAACTGCCTTTGATTATGGATTCATGATAACAGCCCCCTTTTCAAAATTACTCTTTAACGACTTTGGCATTTCCATAAAAGACGATTTTACTATAAAACCAAAGACATCTTTAGCATTGGGATATTCGGTTACAAATTTAGGTGATGAAATTGAATATAGTTATTTGGAAAATCAAAAAGATCCAATTCCACGTACTGCCCGACTTGGATATAACATCAATCTCGGTTTTGATTTAGTTAACGACAACATTAAACTAAACTTGTTTGATTATTATTTTATTGCAGAAGCTGAAGATATTCTTATAAAAAGGGAAGAAAAAAATAACTATAAAACAGAATACCAAGATTGGATGGGTGATATTAGTTTCGGGAAACATGTCATAGGATTAAAAGGTGATGATGAAGTTGTTGTTCGTAAAGCTCATATGTTCCGTATTTTAGAAACTGTTACTTTCTCGATTGGAAGATTTGACGGAAGAGGTTATTATCCTTTAAGAAAAACGAGTGGAGTTACTGTAAGTACAACCGGACTTTCGAAATACTTAAATGCAAATTTTGACAACGGAGTTCTTCAATTCATTTCGGAACATATTTCAATTGAATATTACAATTCAACTCTTTTCAAAGATTGGCAGTTAGAAACCGATATTGAGGGTATTGGAATT
>CAYLVF010000403.1:0-2792 GCA_964387045.1 uncultured Melioribacter sp.
ACAGGCGAGGATGTTACGGTCAAATTAAGATTCAAAGGTAAAATCCACTACCCGATTAAACAGCTTGGTGCTGAATACGCAAGAGGATTTAGCGTATCGCCGGGTATTATCGATGAAAGAGGAATTTATTTAGCAGGCTCAACACAATGGATTCCTATGTTTGATAATGAACATATAACCTTTGAACTAACTACAATTCTACCGGAAACTTGGAGTGTAGTCAGTCAAGGAACAAGGACATCCGATAAAATTGAAAATGGGAAACGTATTATTAGCTGGAACTCACCCGAACCGATGGAAGAAGTATATTTGATCGCCGCAGAGTTTCATGAATATCATATGTCAGCCGGAGCAACTGATGTAATGGCTTTCTTAAGAACGCCTGATGAAACGCTTGCAAACAAATATCTTGAAACTACTGCTCAATACTTGGAAATGTACAGAAAGTTGGTTGGTCTTTACCCGTTCTCAAAATTTGCCCTAGTTGAAAATTTTTGGGAAACCGGTTATGGAATGCCTTCTTTCACTTTACTTGGTGAGCAAATCATTCGCTTCCCGTTCATACTACACTCTTCATATCCGCATGAACTTTTGCATAATTACTGGGGGAACAGTGTTTATGTTGATTTCAAAACCGGTAATTGGTGCGAAGGCTTAACGGCATATATGGCTGATCAACTGATAGCAGAACAGCGAAGGCAGGGTGACGAATACCGAAGAACCACTCTTCAAAAGTTTACTGATTATGTTACCCCTTCAAATGATTTTCCTTTGAAAGAATTTATATCAAGATACGACGCACCTTCCGAGGCAATTGGCTACGGAAAAACCATGATGGTTTTCAATATGCTGCGTGAAAAAGTCGGCGATGAGTTATTTGTAAGGGGATTCCAAAAATTTTACCGCGATAATAAATTTAAAACTGCTTCGTTCGATGATATACGCATTGCTTTTGAATCCGTTAAGGGTGAAAACTTAAATTTATTTTTTGATCAATGGATAAATCGTAAAGGCGCACCTGCACTGAATTTATCAGATGTTTACGTAAACCGAGCTGCTGACGGGTACAATCTTCAATTTACTCTAAAACAAGTACAGGATGACGATGCTTTTGTTTTGGATGTTCCAATTGCTGTTTACTTTGAGAATAAAGTTGAGTTGAAGCAGTTTGAAATTACATCGAAAGAACAGAGTTACGAAATGGTATTTTCCGAACATCCGCTTATGATTCAAATTGATCCGCAATTTAATGTATTCCGCAAACTTCACTATAATGAAATTCCCCCTTCACTATCAAAAATATTCGGTTCTGAAAAGCTATTGATACTACTGCCGTCAAAAGCAGATGAATCCAGCATGAATTATTATAAAGGATTAGCTGATACCTGGTCAATGGATGCCACAAAAAATATAGAAGTGAAGTTCGATAACGAGTTAACCGAACTTCCGGCGGATGTCAGCACTTGGATTTTCGGGAAAGATAATTTATTCACCCAAATAATTTCTGATGCAGTTAAAGATTATGATGCCGAACTAACCGAAGACTTTGTTCGTTTCGGTAAGACATCATTTGAAGCAGATAAGAACAGTTATGTTGTTTCTGTAAGACATCCTAAAAATCCCGATGCGGTTTTAGTAATGCTTTCAAGTGATAATAAAAATGCGGCGGAAGGACTCGCAAGAAAGCTGCCGCATTACGGAAAATACAGTTACCTCGTTTTTGAAGGGGATGAACCTGCAAACATCGCTAAGGGTGAATGGGATGCGGTTAATTCACCTTTAAGTGCAAAGATCAAAATGGTTGACGGGACAGAAGCTAAAGAAATCTCTTCGGTATTATCAAGACGAAAAGCTTTAGCTTCTCTCGAACCGTTATTCTCTTCGGAAAGAATGATGCAGGCTGTTGAGTATCTCGCTAGTGAAGAATTAACCGGACGCGCACCCGGCACCGAAGGGATTGACAAAGCCGCAAATTATATTGCCGAACAATTTAAAACTGCAGGATTACTCCCCGGTGCCGATGACGAATCATATTTTCAAACATGGGAAGAAGTTGTTGATGGAGACGGAAACAAAGCGGCTGTTAAAAATATTATTGGTATCATTCCGGGTACCAACCCCGATATGAAAGATGAATCTGTTATTGTCTCTGCTCATTATGATCATATCGGGTTAGGATGGCCCGGGGCAAACAAACAGAACATTGGTAAAATTCATTATGGTGCCGATGATAACGCAAGCGGCGTTGCAGTTATGCTTGAGCTGGCTCACCTTCTTGGAAAAACTCTCAAACCTCAGCGAACAATTATTTTTGTTGCATTTACTTCCGAGGAAAGCGGGCTGCTCGGCTCAAAATATTACGTGAAAAATATGAAACGCTTCCCTGCAAAAAAAGTTATCGGTGTATTGAATTTTGATACTGTCGGCAGACTCGGTAAAAATAAACTCTTTGTTCTCAATAGTTCAAGTGCACAAGAATGGAGATTTATCTTTATGGGTACATCTTATGTTACGGGAATTGAAGCAGAAATGGTAACACAGGATCTTGATGCAAGTGATCAGAGGAGTTTTATTGAGATTGGTGTTCCGGGTGTTCAATTTTTTACAGCACCGCATGAAGATTATCATAAACCAACAGACACACCCGATAAAATTGATGCAGATGGATTAGTAAAAGTTGCAACTTTTGGTAGAGAGTCCGTTCTTTATTTAGCTGATAGGGAAGAACCCCTTACGTTTAAAGGAGAAATTAAAACCGGTTAGAAAAAATCTCAAACCACATGAACACGAAG
>CAYLVF010000404.1:0-2778 GCA_964387045.1 uncultured Melioribacter sp.
TCTTTCGCGTCCGTCCGGATTTTCCATCGGATAAATAATTGTTACAACATTATCAATTAATTCTAAAGTTTCATTATCCTCACCTGCGGCAAGCTGGAAAGCTAATTGAATTGATGCATCCGTACCGGAAAGTTCATTGCCGTGAATTGAATACATCATCATACTTATTAATGGTGTAGCAGTAATCAACTCGTCTGCTTGAGCTGAGCTAGTATTTCTCGGATCGGATAATTTTTGAATATTGTTTTTAATGGATTTAATGTTAACAATGTTTTCTTCGGAAGAGATTATTAAATAATACAAATCTCTTCCTTGATGAGTAACTCCATTTTTTCCTAGTATAACTCTGTTGGATGATTCTGCGAGATATTTTAAGTAATCAACCGCTTCATAATAACGTGCGGGTTTTTCACCAACTGCGAAACCCCAAAAGTCTTCGGGTTTTTGAATACTTGGATTGTACTTTCCGGGTAAATAAAAATCAAATTGATTTTGTGCCAAGATGCTTGAAATGAAAATCAACAGTAGAATAATTTTCTTATTCATTACCAACCTCATAATTGAAAATTTGCCAAAGATAAATAGATTGAATGGTAAAATGCTATCATTATTTTGTATATCGATAATGTAATGTTTTTTCTCTAATAAAAGTTATAACATTTTTTATATTTACAATGAAATTAAAGAAGAAATAACATGAAGAAAATTATTCTGCTCAGCGCCTTTATATTGATTACTGCTTCAGCTCAAGAATTTAATACAGGCAAAGTTTTTTTAAAAGTTACTAATGCCGGGGCAACAGAATTCGGTGCACCGAATAGACAAAATTTACAGGTAGTTAGAATCAGTCCGCTTATAAGCGGCGCACATGGAGAAGTATTTGATTACTTAAATGATGCCGATAGTGTTACAGCCGCAACATCAGATTCAATTGCATTATTTGGTCAATTTCACGCAAGAAGTGTAATCGATAATAGATATTCATTTGCTCCGCCGGCTTATCAAGTTGAATTAAATGTATATGGCTGGTTAAACGGTGCTTATACAATTTCACACTACAACGTTACCAATATAGATTCATTTGCTTATAATTCTAAGTTCGGATTTGAAGTTCTGCCGACGATCGATAATGTTTATGGTTATGAAAAAATCGAATACGACAGCGAAGATGACTATATACGAATCTATAAAGATAGTCTGTCAACATTTGTCGGACTAAAAATATTAAGCGCTTCTTTGAATTCTTTACATATAACGGAATGGGATACTGCTTACAACCGTTCCGATTCACTTCTTTATTCAAGTTTGTTTGTTGATACAATTAATGATTACTATGAAGCGGGTGAGCTTGGTTCGGTTTTGTTTCCGTCGATAGCTTCACTTTTAACAAATCCAAGCGAAACCTATGATGTTTATATTGCTTTGGCTGTCGGAGTAAGCGAATCGGAACTTGATTCGAATATGAATGCTGCCGTTAATAGGTACAACTCAATTATTACATCGGTTGAAAATGACGAACCGCTTCAAAAGCAAATTGTATTGAAACAAAACTATCCCAATCCGTTTAATCCGTCAACTACTATTGAATTCAGCATTCCGCAAAACCAGCATGTTGAAATCTATGTATATAATATACTAGGTCAGAAAATATCCACATTAATTGATGCTGATCTGGGAGCAGGGCTGCATAAAATAAAATTTGATGCCAATAACCTTGCATCGGGAGTTTATTTTTATAGTTTGATAAGTAATGGAAAGATTCAAACTCGCAAGATGATGTTGGTTAGGTAAAAAACTTTGAGTAGCATTCCAATTTACAACTTAAAAGAGTAGTAGCCTTATTGATTTTTTTCATAGCAAAATTACTGAGAAACTTGAGGTTAGAAATACTAATTTATGTTAGTTAAAAAGCCCGCGAAGAAAACGGCGGACAAGCCTGGTATAAGGTTAAAAATGTTAGTTGATTTTCCCCTTTATTTCAATTACTCGAAATTCCTATTCTCGCTGAACCGATATAGTTACCGAAAAACAATTAAGAAATATTATGAAAAAACCATTTTTAATATTCTTATTCCTCAGTAATTATTTTTTACTTTTTGCCCAGATACAAACAATTTACATCGCAAAAAGTTACTGGCATACAGGTTTGATAATAGAGATCAATGAACTTTCACTTGAAGCACTTCCTGTTTTAAAAAAGTTTGCTGACAGGGAATTTGTAGATATAGGTATGGGTGAAAGAGATTTTTATATGAGTCCGAGCAGAGATGTCGTTCCTGCAGCAAAGGCAATATTAATTCCAACCGAAGCAGCAATTAGAATAGCCGAAGTACCCGGTGATACTGCTTTTTTACGAAGAACAAGCGATTATCTAATATCAATTGAAATTGATAGTACTTCTTTCAGAAATTTATTGAGTTATGTAGATGAATCAATCTCAAAAAATGATGAAGGAGAGTATTCCGTTATTGAAGAGCGGGCGGGCGGCACTATAGTATTTTATAATTCACCGCAGTCATATCATTTATTTAATACATGCAACACTTGGTTGGCAAGAGCATTACAGAAAGGCGGAATTGATATTAAACCAAGTGATGTGATTACTTCCAAAGATTTGTTTTACCGGCTGCTGGATAAAGCATTGATTTTGAAATACGATACAACAGATACAATTTTTTAGCGGTAAGTAAATTAAGAAACCTACGAGCCGGTAACCCCCTTTGATACCGACCCGCAGATCACCGGGAGGTTAATTTCCGAATATTATTTCCCAAATAC
>CAYLVF010000405.1:0-2754 GCA_964387045.1 uncultured Melioribacter sp.
GCCAACGCAAAAAAATATTAACTGTAAACTAAATAGTTTGTAATGACGATTATTTAATTCCGAATTTTCGAAAAATTTTTGTGCAAAAGCCGTGTTATGCCGAATCATTTTAACACGACACGACTCAAAAAGTAACCTGAGGTTTTATAAAGTTAATACTATCTTCTCCAACTGATTTGAATTATGGATCAAGAGTTTAAGGCTTGCAAATATCTTCATAAAAAAAATCTATTATCTTTCGATACTTTTTATCATTTTATTCTAAATGAATTGCAAAGTTTTGTAAAAAAATGGATATCATGATAATAATATTAGTTGCATAAAGAATTTATCAAAGGATTTTTAATGTACACGCTTAAGAAAAAACTAAAAGGGCTGTTAATATTCATAAGAGATAAAATAAATTACTATAGGCTGAATGCTAAAGCTAAAAAGAGAAAGATAAAACTGAGTAAACAAATTGACGAAAGTAAAATTTCTCATTTGAAAGTAAACATTAAATGCAATCATAAATGGTATGGAACAAGCTACGGAGGATTCTACATTCATCCCGATATTCTAAATGAGAATTCGATTATATATTCGTTCGGAATCGGCAAAGATATCTCATTTGATTTGGCTTGTATTAAAAATCATCATTGTGAGATTTTTGCGTTTGACCCGACTCCAAAATCAATAGAATGGATAGCTAGACAAAAGCTGCCAAAACAATTTCATTTCCATAATTACGGAATTAGCAATTCCGAAACCGGTTTGGTTGACTTTTATTTGCCTGTAAATCCCAAAGGAATCTCCGGTAGTTTAGTTGCTCACGATGCCGTTGATAAAGGAAGAACTATAAATGTTCTTATGAAAACTTTCAATGATATCACAAGCGAACTAAAGCATTATCACATTGATGTTCTTAAGATTGATATTGAAGGTGCCGAGTATGAAGTGTTGGAAAATATTATTGAATCTCCCGTTACAATTGATCAATTATTAATTGAATTTCACGATAGAAATTTTGATTTACCTGAATACAAATCTAAAAGAATAGTTCAACAGCTTGCAAAAGAAGGTTATTATATTTTCGGATGTTCCGACACATTCGAAGAAGTTTCATTTATTCACCACACAAAACTCGCAGAAAAATAAATATCAAAAAATAAAATGCGATTCTTTGTCCAAATAATGAGCTAATAAAAAAAATAATTAAATTTATTAGTCTCAGAAATTTATAATCAAAAATGGGGAGTAGAATATGCGAAAGTATTTAATACTGATTATTGTGATAAGTTTTTCCTGCTCTATGCTGGCACAAAGCAAGTTCAATTATCCTGACACAAAAAAAATTGATTTAGTTGAAGATTATCACGGCGTGCAAGTTGCCGATCCTTACAGATGGCTGGAAGATAATAATTCCGAAGAGACTGCTGCATGGGTGGAAGCACAAAATTTGGTTACAGAAAATTATTTATCTCAAATTTCATTTAGAGAAGAGATTAAAAACCGCTTAACCGAGTTATGGAATTATGAAAAATACTCCGCACCAAAAAAAGTCGGCGATTTTTATATCTTCTCAAAAAATGACGGACTGCAGGAACAAAGTGTAATCTATATTCAAAAATCACTCGAAGATGAACCTGAAGTTTTTTTAGACCCGAATTTGCTTTCTGATGACGGTTCCGTTTCATTGGCAGGACTATATTTTTCCAATGACAATAAATACGCAGCTTATGCAATTTCAAGGGGTGGTTCCGACTGGCGAGAAATTTTTGTTATGAATGTTTATGATAAATCTCTTTTAAATGATCATATCAATTGGGCAAAATTCACTTCTATTGCATGGTATAACGAGGGTTTCTTCTATAGCAGATATGATGAACCGGAAGAAGATCAGAAATTAAAAGCTCAGAATGAATTTCAAAAATTATATTATCACAAAGTAGGGACAAACCAAACTGATGATGTACTTGTATTAGAAGATAAAGAAAATCCGAAGAGAGGTTTTATGGCATCTGTTACGGATGATGAAAAATATTTAATTATAAATGCTTGGGAAGGTTCTGCCAAATCAAATTTACTGTTTTATAAGGATTTGGCTAATGATTCACAAATTTTTTCAATAGTCGACACACTAGAATCCGAGTATAATTTTGTTGCTAATATAGATGATAAATTCATTATTCACACAAACAACAATGCACCGAATTATCGTCTGATTTTAATCGATTTAGAAAATCCTTCAAGAGAAAATTGGAAAGATATTATTCCCGGTACACAAGATGTACTTTCCGGAGTTTCATTTGTTGGAGGGAAATTAATTGCAACATATATGAAAGACGCCAATAATGTTGTGAAAGTTTTTTCTTCCGAAGGTGAATATTTTTATGATGTTGAGCTTACAAGTGTTGGTTCTGTATATGGATTCGGAGGAAAACAAACTGACAATGAAGTTTTTTACACTTTCACTTCTTTTACTTACCCACCGACGATTTATAGATATAATGTTGAAACAAACGAATCGGAATTATTCCGAAAAAGTAACATTAAATTCGATATGGAAGACTTCGAAACAAAACAAGTTTTTTACGAAAGTAAAGACGGAACAAAAATACCATTATTCATTACTCATAAAAAAGGGTTAGAGCTGAATGGTGAAAATCCGACATTACTTTATGCATACGGTGGTTTTAATGTATCTCAGCGACCATCATTTAGGTTAACTGCTCTACCTCTGTTAGAAAACGGCGGTGTTTATGCTTTGGCATG
>CAYLVF010000406.1:0-2739 GCA_964387045.1 uncultured Melioribacter sp.
AGCGGTTTTGCTGCAACAATACTTTGTAGATGCTTTTCCCGAGACTTAACCTCTCGGGTGTGAATTTTCTTTTCTCCATTTCCTAATGCTTCATAAGTTGATATTAAATAATTATAAGCTAATTCAAGTCCACGTTTTTCAAAAGAAGAAGAATGGTCAGGACCTCTCATAGTTCTATCTAAAGTAATATGCTTTTCAAATACACGAGCACCTAAAGCATATGCTACTGACGGGAAAACCACACTACGATCATGGGAAGAGAACCCAACCAGAGTGTCATATCTTTCCTTCAACGTTTTTATAACAAGTAAATCGGCTTCTTGATTTTCTGTTGGGTATAGTGATGTACATTGCATTATAACTAAATTACTATTTTTTCTTAAAATTCTATCGACGGCTAAGTCTATTTCCTTGACATTAACCATTCCTGTTGATAAAAATATTGGCTTACCATAATCAGCAATACTATCCAATAAATAAGGATTTACAATCAAGGGGCTAGGAATCTTGTGAAAAAGTGGGTTTAATTCTGATTCAATATACTCATAGCTTTTAACGTCAAATGCACTAATACACGGTATAAGTTTTTTTTTAGTTGAATATCGAAACAATTCCTTTAAATCCTCATTATTCAGTTCAAGGTATTCTTTATGTTCGCGATATGTTTTTCCAAAAGAATTATTATGAAAATAGGGCATTTCCAACATTTTTTGAGTTATTGTATTCTGGTAATCTCTTTTTTGAAATTTTACAGATTCAATACCTACCGACGCAGCCATATCAATAATTTTTTTTGCAATTTTGATATCACCATTATGATTTATACCTATCTCACCGATAAAAAAAGGTTTTGAATTTTCTGATATTTCTAATCCGTTTTTTAATTTAATCGTATTCATTGTGTTTTCCATAATTTATTAAAATTTTCAATCATAACATGCGGTCTAGTCAAAGCAGTTCCGATCACTATATGTTTACAACCTAAGTTTAATGCTTTTCTAATATGATCAATTTCTGAATAGCCACCTTCAGCAATTACCGGGGTTTTAATTGTACCAAGTAATTGAGTTAATAAACTAAAATCTGGTAAGAGATTGTTTACGGTAGAACTTGTATACCCTGATAGAGTAGTTGAAATAAAATCTACTCCGCATTTTTCTGCGCTAATAGCTTCTTCAAAAGTAGAAATGTCAGCCAATATTTTTATATTTTCATAATCATCATTAATCTCTTTCATGATATTATGATAATAATGCCCACTACAATTTTCTCTAAATGTAAAATCGACAGCAATCACATCAGCTCCAGCTTCGTATAAATCGTTAATATCATTTAATGTTGTTGTTATATTTCTATTTGATACTGAATTCTTTTTTTGTTTTTTTATTAATCCTACAAGTGGTAAATCAACAATTTTCTTTATAACACTGATTGTATTTGCCCCTTCCAATCTTAAAGCAACTGCCCCACCATGCTGAGCTGCTAACGAAAATCTTTTAATAAACTCAATATCATAGAAATATTCATCCTCACCATTAGGTTGGCAAGACACTATTATACCTTCCTTAATTTTTTCCATAATTAACCAATACTATGTTGAATTAAATCATAAAATTCACGGACACAACCAAAACCCCCATTTGTCTTTAGCACAATTTTCGAAATCGATTTAATATCGCTATAAGCATCAGCTGGACAAACAGGGATTCCAACAATTCTCATTACTTCAAAATCATTTATGTCATTGCCTATGAATACAGTTTTTTCAATATCAAAATTTGATTTACTGCAATAATCTATCAAAAATTCTTTTTTCGACTTTACTCCGTTGTAAGACTTTATTTTTAACTTTTCAGCTCTTTTTTGAACAATAGAATTTTCTTCGGTTGAGATAATAATTTGATCGATATTTAATTTCTTTAACAGATTAATAGCAAGCCCATCACTTCTATTAACCGTTACGTATTCCATACCATTTTCATCTATTTGTACTCTGTTATCAGTCATGACACCATCAAAATCATAAGCGATTAGATCAATAACTTCATATAGTTTTATATTCATTAATAAAATATTATTTGTTTCAAATTACATTTATCCTTTTATTTAATTTTAAATAGGTACACTTTTTCTAATACTTTCTTAAAATCTGATTCAACCATGCAGATAATTACAAATTAAACCCGCCAAAGGTCGGGCAAGAATGCCAAATTACAAAAGTAAAAAAAATATTAGTGGTCAGAATATTTAATAACCTTTTTCGAGTACTTTCTTAAAATCCGAACTAACCATAATTTCAACTAACTCTTCTATCTTTGTTTCTGCTTGCCAATCAAGCACTTCTTTAGCTTTGCTTGGATCACCGATTAATAAGTCAACCTCAGTTGGTCTATAATAGTTGGGGTCGATGGAAATTACTGTATCGCCAACAGAAAGAGCGGATTGGGTGATTGCATGATTGGATGACCCTCCTCCGTTATCACTGCGGCGGGCAAGTTGGATGATTGCATGGAATTCATCTTTATTGATTGATTTGACTATGCCGACTTCGTTTTCGGCGGCGCCTTGCCATTCGAGTTGGATGCCGAGTTGGGCGAAGGTTAGTTCTACGAATTTGCGGACGGTGTTTGTTACTCCGGTTGCGAGGACGAAGTCTTCAGGTTCGGGATGTTGAAGCATTTTCCACATACCTTCGGTGTATTCGGGAGCGTAACCCCAGTCGCGTTTTGCATCCATGTT
>CAYLVF010000407.1:0-2737 GCA_964387045.1 uncultured Melioribacter sp.
ACAACCAAATATTCCGCCCTCTCAGTAACGAACCAGACGTGTGTTCGAATTTTTTAACGTCTAAAATGAGGGTGCATTTTAGTAGTATTAGTCAATTGATATGCCATGTCTTTTATTTGTTTTCGGCATTATTTTGTGCTTTTTGCGATGTGTGAGGTGTATCAATATGATTGATGTGTCAAATTGAAACGAAACAATTTTGTACTGTAGAAGATTCCGTAGTCGTGTTGACTACAATTTAATTAGAATAGATGCTTTCGAAAAGTACTCAGCTTTTGTTGAGAAGATTTAATTCATCAATATTGCCGACATCATACCAGCCTGTGTTTTCGTGTTGGTATGCTTTAATTATTTCTTTTTGCGAAATTGTTAAATATAGATCGACTATCGAGAAAATTTCAGCATCCGGAAAATATTTGAATAAATTCGGATCAATAACTTGAATTCCGCTGAAAGCGAATTTGTTAACCGTTGTTATATGGCGGGTCATTTTCTGTTCGTTTGTTTTTACATTCTGCCATCCGGAAAGAACTCCTTCTTCATCAAAAATAAAGTAGCGCGAAGTTTTTCTTTTGCTTACAGCAAGTGTTGCGATTGCTCCGGTTTGTAAATGAGTCTTGTATAACTTTTTTAAATCAAGTTCAGAAACAATATCCACGTTATGAACGAGAAAAGGTTTTCCGTCGTCAAAAAACCAAGAAGCTTTTTTTAGTCCCCCGCCGGTATCAAACAGTTCATTTCTTTCATCCGATATTTCAATTTTGGCATTGAATTTTTTTTCGTTGAGAAAGTCAACAATTTGATCTGCAAAATGATGGACGTTTATAATAATTTCATCAAAACCGCTTTCTACCAATTTATTGATTGAAATCTCGAGAAGTGTTTTTCCTTTAATCTCAACTAAAGGTTTCGGCGTGCTTTCGGTAATTGGACGAAGCCTGGTGCCTAAGCCTGCTGCAAATATCATTGCTTTCATTTGTCATTCTCCTTCTCTAATTCTGTGTGAGTCAATTCAACTTCAATACCGGGTACAACCTTAAATCGATTTGCAATTCTTTCGGCACAATAAACAGAGCGATGTCTTCCGCCGGTACAACCGAAATTTATCATAAGATTAGTATAATTATTTTTTCTGTATGCAGTTATTGTTCTGTTAAGAATGTTTTTTATATAATTAATAAATATATCAGCCTCACTATTTTTTTCAAGAAAATCAATTACCTCTTTATCTTTGCCGGTTAAGTTTTTGTATTCTTCATATCTACCGGGATTATGCAGCAACCTGCAATCAAAAACATATCCCCCGTCGTTACCGTATTTATCTTCCGGAATTCCGCTTCGATAAGAAAAACTATTTACGGTAAGCTTTAACATAAATTACTCCATAATTATGTTGTCGAAGTTCTTGTTTATCAATTTCTTTAATGCAGAAAATAGTTCTTTACATTCAAGATTGAGCTTGCTGTTTTCCAACAACCACTTAACATTATCGAGGGCAAAAGGAATGCTTTTCAAAAAATGTTTCTTGCGTTCAAAGAACCCTCTAAATCCATAAGCCCCGAGTGTTTGCAATATACGGATTAATACATAACCGTAATAATATTTTTTAAATTCTTTCTCGTTTATTTTTTTGTAATTACTAAGTTTGGAATAGTAATAATTCAGCAATTCCTCTCTTTGAAGAAACGATAAATTTGCCCGGGCACTCCACAATAAAGAAGCGGGGTCATATTGCAAAGCTCCTTTTCTTCCCCCCTGAAAATCAATGAAGTAAAGCTGTTCATCTTTAATCATAATATTACGGGCTTGGAAATCGCGGTACATGAAATAATTTGTATCCGTTTCCAATAAGAATTTTGAGAGGATATGAAAATCATTTTCGAGTGTTTGTTCATCAAATTGTATATCCGCAAGTTTGAGGAAGTAATATTTGAAGTAGTTCAAATCCCATAAAATAGATTGCTCGTCAAATTTGTTTCTTGGATAACAAAGCGAGTAATCTAAATCATTATTACCCTCAATTTGAAATTTGAGAAGAATAGAAAGTGACTGTTCATAATAATTTTTAACTTTTTTGGAAAACCCTTCCGATTGCAGCAAGTTAAATAATGTTTGATAGCCAAGGTCTTCTTGTATATAAATGTTGTTAGATAAATCATGTTGATAAACTTTAGGGACCGGTAACCCTTTCTTAAGAAAATGTTCGGCAAAAGTTAGAAATGCAATGTTTTCTTTTTCATTAGGATTATATACCCCAATTGCAGTTTCTGATTTGCCGATTAAACGAAAATATTTTCTGTTTGAGCCAGACTCGGCGAGCGGAGTTATTTCAACAATCTCTTCCTTACTCCAAAGTTTGAAAATGTTGTTAAAAATATTTTTATGCTGTGTATTCATTAGCGTAATTGATTTTGAGAATAAATTTATGGAAATATTTATAGAAAGTAATAAATAGAAAACCCCGATTTCAATAAATTAGAAAACGGGGTTTTAAATATTAAGCAGGAACTAGCGAATCAGCATCATCTTTTTATTACTTACATAATTACCGCTCCGTAATTGATAAAAGTAAACTCCACTTGCAAGATTGTTTGCGTTGAATTCAACTTCATACATACCGGGTGCTTTAATCTCATTTAATAGTGTTTGTACTTCATGACCAAGAATGTCGTAAACAATTAATTTTGTTTGTAGGGGGCGAATATATTCGTCTCCCCCGTTTGGAAGTGTAAATGTT
>CAYLVF010000408.1:0-2735 GCA_964387045.1 uncultured Melioribacter sp.
TTTAATGACGGCGATGCAATCTTTGTTGTTGTCGGAGATTCGCTTGGTAAAAAAGCTACTTCTTTTGCAGATGTTAGGGTTAGTTGGTCTATGACTTTAGTAAAGGATTCTACAATTGCAGAAAGTCAACAAAGGCATCCGCAGATAGGGGATGTCTACAAAATTGTTACAAATAAACCGTTCCGTAAAAATGAGTTTATTGAATTTACTACTACCGGACAAGGATTCGATAAATCAAAGGCAACTTCCGATCTTGACAAGATTGCAGTTGTTCCTAATCCATATGTAGGAGCTGCCTCATGGGAGCCATTTTCAACTTCTGTAGGAAGAGGTGAACGAAGAATTTACTTCATGCATCTTCCTAATAGGTGTACAATTCGGATATACACTATTAGTGGAAAACATGTTGATACTATTGAACACGATAGTGTTATTTCCGATGGACAAGTAAGCTGGGATATGGTTTCGAAAGACGGAATGGATATAGCATTCGGTGTTTATGTTTTCCATGTTGATGCACCGGGTATTGGTGAAAAAATCGGTCGCTTTGCGATAATTAAATAAGAACAAAAAATCTTTGCGGGGATGTTATGTTTAAGTTAAAACTCGCTTATAAAATATTTTTATTAACAGCAATATTCTTTGCCTCTCAAAGTATTACAGCACAGAATGTTTCCAAAACCGGCACAACTGCCGCAAGCTTTTTGGAAATAGGGGTTGGTGCTTCCGCTGTTGGGATGGGTGGAGCTTTTGTAAGTGTTGCAGATAATGCTTCCGCACTTTACTGGAATGTGGGGGGCATTGCCGAACTACCAAAATTTGAAGCTATAATTGTTCATACGGATTGGATTGCCGAAACAAATTTCGATTTTGCCGGGCTTGTGCTTCCTCTTGGTAGTTTCGGTACGCTCGGTTTCAGTTTTACTTCATTATCTATGGACGACATGAAAGTAACTACTGTTGAGCAGCCCGATGGTACAGGTGAATTCTTCAATGCTAGTGATATTGCCGTTGGTGTTTCTTATGCAAGAATGTTAACCGATAGATTTTCGATAGGATTTACGGTTAAATATATCGAGCAGAGAATATGGCATATGAGCGCTTCTGCTTTTGCAATCGATGCCGGCACAAAGTTTAGAACCGATCTACTCGGTGGCTTAACAATTGGTGCATCAATATTGAACTTCGGGACTCCAATGACGCTTGACGGAAGAGATGCCCGTTATTTTATTCGTGTTGATGACACCAAGCAAGGTTCAAACGAAAGAATTCCTACAAAAATTGAAATGGATTCTTGGGATCTGCCAATGCTTTTTCAAATAGGTGTTTCTACCTATGCTATCAATAATGATATTTATAAATTCAGAATAGCTGCCGATGCTTCGGTTCCCAATAATAATTATCAAAGCATGAATATCGGGGGTGAATTATCGTATCAAGATTTTCTCTTTTTGCGGGGTGGTTATAATTCGCTTCTACTTGAAGATGGCGAAGGAGGTTTATCATTCGGTGTTGGAATAAATTCCAAGATGATCTTTGCCGATGCCGTCGTTAATTTTGATTATGCTTATAGGGATTTCGGAAGATTACAAAACATTCATAATTTTTCGGTCGGACTTAAATTCTAATGCAGAAAATCCTAAGAAATATTTTCATTGTTAGCGGTACTCTTTTCGGAGTATGTAATATATCTGCTCAAACTTTTTTTGATATGAACAATAAAGGGACAGTTAATAATTATGAAATTGTCGCTGAGGTTGGTGATATAAAAATTACAGCGGAAGAATTTTTTTATAGTTATGAATTTGGTCCTGCATTTCCCAAAAGAAAATCGGATTCTAAAGAAACACATCTGAAATATTTGATTAACGAAAAGTTGATAGCATTAGAAAGTTACAACGAAGGATTAATAAACGAAGAGGAAGTAAGCTCCTTATTTGATGATATTCAAGCTGATCTTGCAACCGAAGAAATGTTCAAAGAAGAAATATTAAGTAAAATAAAAATAGACTCAGCGGCGGTTGATACAATTTTGCATTCAAAGCAGATTGAGCTTGAATTGAAATGGCTTTATTCACATGACGAAGAAGGAATAAAAGCATATTGGTTAGCATTGTATAATGATGTTCCGTTTGATTCATTGTTTAGTCAACAAATTAATGACTCTGTTTTTATAGATATGAGATCAATGAGGACAACTTTATATTCACTTAGAAAAAATAATCCTCTCTTAGCTCAAATAATTGACACAATTAAGGCGGGGCATCACTCCGCTCCGATTCATGTTAATAACGAATGGTACATCGTTAAGCTGGAAAATATTTGGAGAGACATGATTGCCAGCGAAACGGAATTGAATAAGTTGAGATACGAATCCGAACAAGCATTTATTAAAAATAACATAGATCGTGAATCAGATATTTATGTTGATAACTTACTGCGAGGTGAAAATCCTATAATTAAGAAACATGCATTTAATTTACTTCGTGCATATCTTGGTAAATACGTCCTTCCTTCAGAACAATACGAGGAATGGGAATTAGAAAAAATACTTGATTCAGCGTTATCTAATCTTGGATTGACAAGAGGAGCGGAGTACCGCGGTGTTGATTTAGTTGTCACCGAAAAAAAAACATATTTGCTAGATGAATTTATTACATGGTATCGCAACAGAAGTCTCTATATAAAATTTGATAAAAGTGATTTAAATTCATTTTCGGGATCGATTGAAAATT
>CAYLVF010000409.1:0-2734 GCA_964387045.1 uncultured Melioribacter sp.
GCTCACCTTGCTATGAATACTGCCGGTTTTGTTAACGGTGTAAGTAAATTGCACGGACTTGTCTCGAAGAAAATGTGGGTTGCCGGGTTTACGGATATTCCGTTTGATGAAATACCGATTGATTATGTTACTAACGGTATCCATACTTTATCTCATCTCTCGTATGATATGAATGAGTTGTTCTATCGATATCTCGGTAATAAATTTATTTCGGATCCTGCAGATGCAGATGTATGGAAACAAATTGATGAGATCCCCGATGAAGAACTCTGGCGTACTCACGAAAGAAGAAGAGAAAGATTAATTGCCTTTGCTAGGAAACGTTTAAAAAAACAGGTTATAGACCGTGGAGGTTCCGATTCCGAAATTAGAGCAGCTTCTGAAGTGCTGAATGCTTCTGCATTAACCATAGGTTTCGCAAGAAGATTTGCTACTTATAAAAGGGCAACTCTGATTTTTAAAGATATAGAAAGATTGTCCGGAATAATTTGCAATTCGAATCGACCTGTTCAATTTATTATTGCCGGTAAAGCTCACCCCCGCGATGAGGAAGGGAAGGAACTTATTCAAGAAATTATCGATCTTTCTAAAGATGATCTTCTTAGAAAGCGAATTGTCTTTTTAGAAAATTATGATATGAATGTTGCCCGCTATATGGTCGAAGGTTGCGATATATGGCTGAACAATCCGCGCAGACCTCTTGAAGCAAGCGGAACTTCCGGTATGAAAGTTATCGCAAACGGCGGTCTGAACTTCAGTGTTCTCGATGGATGGTGGGATGAAGGTTACTCTAACGAGGTCGGTTGGAAAATAGGTAATGGAGAAGAATATGACGATCTCGATTATCAAGATGAACTAGAATCTCGTATGATCTATGATACTCTTGAAAAAGAAATTGTCCCAAGATTTTATGAAAGGGGAGATGATAAACTCCCCCGCGGATGGATAACAATGATGAAAGCTTCTATGAAAATGCTTGGTCCTGTTTATAATACTAATAGAATGGTCGCACAATACGTAAGTAAATTTTATGTGAATTCTTTTGAACGCAGAAACGTGTTAATGAAAGATGATTGCAAAGCCGGTAAAGATTTATCTGCTTGGAAATCTATAGTAAACTCGAAATGGGATAAGATAAAATTCAATAAAATTGAGCATGAGAAAGACTCGAGTGATATTAAGGTAGGGGGTAAGTTTATTGTAACTGCCGAAGTTGATTTGGGTGAGTTAACACCTAACGATGTTGAAGTACAAATTTATTTCGGTAAACTTGTAGCTAATGGAAACACTCAAAATAATTCTTATGCAATAATGAATCACATTTCAAAATCCAAGACAAATCTGCATTCTTACCAAGGTGAGGTTACCTGTAAAGATACCGGTCAATTCGGTTATACGCTCCGAATATTACCTAAACATAAATTGCTGATCAATCCCTTTGAATTGGGTTTAATAAAATGGGCAAATTAACTTATGCTGCTTGAAACTTTAGATATCCGAAAAAAAGATGTAATGATTTTTTCTCAAAATCGTTTTGATTTTAATAACAACTTTAGAATTATTTATAAGTCGCAAAAAATCAAACGACCGCAGAAAATTAGTTACTTCGATGTGTGTGAAATTGTTAAAGATCCTATCCCTAAAAACTTGATCGTTTATCGTCTTCTAACTAATGTTACCGAACTTGACGGGTACTCAACCAAATATGGTTATTTTATTAAGGTGAACGGTAAGCTCGAATTGATTTATTTCGATCCGGTATTCGCAATTAAAGATATTAGGCATCTCAGGTTCGATTTCGATCCTGAACTTTTCCGATTCAAAATTCAACAAGTCGGTTTAACTTCTACAAGAGTTCAAGGACTAGAAGCTGATTATGATGAGGTTTTCGGTTTCGACTTGAAAGCTCATGAAGCACAAAATCAAAATGATAAAATCTTTGCAGACGCAATTTTCGCTTTTGATGATTCTTACATTGATGATGATGTGTTTGATGAAGATGATATTATTATCGAAAAAAAGTTAAATGCCGAACTCGCACGTGATTTTAAAAGCGAAGGTATCACGCGTTTGGAAAATATCTCCGAAGAAAAATCGGTTCTAAAAGAGAAACTTACAAAACCTCATTTCGAGGACGACGCTTCCGGAATTTCGAGACGAGATGAAAAAGTTGAAATGTTAAAAAAAGCTATGGGAATTAAATTAATCCCTAATTCTATTACTCAGAATGAAGAAATACCTGAACAAAAATCCACGGAAAGTGTTAAAGAACCCCTGTTTGACTTATTTAAAAGTACTGCTAAGTTTTCTGATATTGAATCAAGGAAAAATCAGTCTTTTATTCTTAAATTACAGAAAAATTCTTAAATAGATTTTGATGTTACTAAACTTAATTTTATTTTAGCGCTGGAGAAATAATGAAAGTACCTTTACTCGATCTTAAACCTCAATATAATTCACTTAAATCAGAATTGAACGAAGCACTTTTAAGAGTCGCCGAATCACAATATTTTATTCTCGGTCCCGAAGTTGAAAAAATGGAAAAAGAATTTTGTGATTTTCTAGGTTCTGAATATGCATTCGGCGTCTCCTCCGGCACTGATGCTTTGCTTCTTGCTTTAATGGCAATCGATATTAAACCCGGTGATGAAGTTATTCTTCCTACTTATTCGTTCTTTGCTACTGCTGGAGTGGTTTCTAGACTTAATGCAATTCCTGTTCTTGCAGATTGTGA
>CAYLVF010000410.1:0-2733 GCA_964387045.1 uncultured Melioribacter sp.
TGATGAATGGGAAATTATATATGAATTACAATTACATAATATTGGTAACCTTACATTGACTGGTTATAATTCGGAACTATCTAATGATGATTTTTACTCTAAGAAGGAATTATATGCAGATAGTCATTTAGAAATTAATAAATATTTTTCAGCTGTCACTGATTGGAAAAAGACTGATATTGACCGGCGTGCAAGAGCCCTCTCAGAAATTATGATAAATATATGGCCTTACTTTGGGAACGATGATCCTGAAGGGGTTGAGATTCAAGATATTACTGGTACAACACCTCAAGTGTTATCAATTATGGGGCAATATTTCCCTGTTAGTAATTGGCGTGATGTTTTAGAAAATACATTAAATGTTTTAGCGGATGTAGATTCTGAGACTTTTGAGTTATTAATAAATGAACACCCTAGATTTCTTAATAGGGATAAAAGTAAATTACGTGCTATTAGAGAACTTAAAAATGGCTGTTTTGTCGAGGTAAATTTATCAGCTAAAAGTGTTGAAAGATTTTGTCGTCAAACAATAGAATTTTTTGAATTAAGTCCGGAAGATTGGAAAGTGCAAGTTGCTTGAGAGTTATTTTTTTTCTAAGTAGTAAGGCAATCTAATTTAATATACATCAATAAAAAGTATATTATTTTTTTACACAGCTAAGGTAATATACGGGGAGATGCAATGAAAGTTATGCATAGTTTTTTACTTCTTCTTATTATGCTTTTTAGCTCAATCCAAATTCAATCCCAATATAAAATTGGTGTCGAATTTGAGCGTGGTTACTTTAAATATGTAGTTGATAAAATCGAGTTTAAAAAAGTAGTGACGAATGGATTAAATTCTTCAACTGCAAATGGCATCTATTTGATTGTACATATGACAGTGACGAATATAGATAAAGAAAAAAGTACACTCACAAATAGTATGTTCAAAGTTTATGATTCGGATGATTATAAGTTTGAGACGTCAATAAATGCTATCATTGCCATGATACTGAATGACCCAAATAAAATTTTTATGCTTAAGGAATTACCACCGAAGATCCCTACACCAATCATCATGCCATTTGAAGTTCCCACACAAAATGCTACTTATACTCTAGAAGTATCGGGTGGTTTTGGCACTGGAGTAAAGGGTTTAGTTGATTTGGAGAAGGCAGATAATGGAAGAAAATAATTATTTTTCAATAATTGAACATTGTTTGCGTGAATTAATTCTCAATTTTCAGAGTAATCCTTATTATTATTTTTATGAAGAGGATATTAGAGTTGATTTAGCAACTAGGCTCATTAATAAGACTAAGACCAAAGAGTTTATTCATTTCGAAAATAAAATTATAACTACACCTGTCAAATGTGAGTATCCTGGCATTTTAGCGAACAAACTTAGGCACGATATTGTTTTAGTAAAACAGAACAGCCTCAATAATATTTACCAACTTGATCTCCCGATTATTATCGAATTAAAACTTGGTTCAAAAAGTTATGATCGTTGTGCTGTTTTTAAAGAAGATATTAAAAAACTACTGAATTATAATACTAACACTAGTTTGTGTATTGCGCTTTACTTTTATCAAGATTTAGCTGATAATAAACTTTTTTCTAGTTGGTTTAGTGATATTATTAACGAATTCATTGAGCTAGAAACAAACAATATTACCTTAGATAATAGATTAGTAAATAGTTTCATTATTCCACCTAGTAAAAATATTCTAAAATCAATTTCATATATAAATTTTTAAGTGAAATCTGCGCTATTGTTTATTAAACATATAATGTCGTTAGCAAGCTGAGGACAAAATGATATATTTAATAATTGCATTCATATTTTTTTTGTTATCTCTATTTGTTCCGGTTCTTAGAAAAACAATTGGTTTATTGCTTGTTATCTTAGGCATCCTTGGCACTATGACTGTCATTGGAGCTATCTTTGGAATTCCGATGATAATATTTGGAGGTATTTTACTATTCATAGGAGACAATTCACATCAAGTAATTATTGAAAACAAAAATATTATTTCAATTGATGAAGGTGGTCGAATAGAATGCCCTTATTGTTCTGAACTCATTAAAGTAACAGCCAAAGTTTGTCGATATTGTAGTCGGGATTTACCTGCGTCGCATATCAAAGAAATATCCCAAAAACTTACTTGTCCTAATTGTGGAAATTCAATACCGCCGAATTTAGAACATTGTTCAATCTGTGATTCCAATCTTTTCACTTGTGAAGAATGCAGTAGTTATGTTGGTGAGAATGATACTAATTGTCATTTTTGTGGTATTCAATTTCAAGAGAAAGAACATTTTAGAGGTTTTTTAAAAAGAATGATAGCGAATAAAAAATAAATCGCTTCTATTTATTCAATTGTTCTCCTTCGCCCTTCGGGTCTCGCCTGCCCGTACTCTGACGGGTAAGTTTATTATAATTTCCTTCAGCTGACGGACTCAGTAATCCGTTAGCTAACGGATTCCTTCGCTTCACAGTCTCATGTTTATAAAATCTATCCGTCAGCTGACGGACAGATCAATCATTTCATTTGTGTAGTTCTATCCTAACATTCAGCAAAGTTGACCGTTTTTCTAAAGTCGTGATCCGTTAGCTAACGGACACAACAAAAAAGGTCAACATTGCTTATCAATAAATCCAAGCATGTTTTCCGTTAGCTAACGGACCAAAGATAATTCGTTCCGTTCATTTCGCTCCTTTTCGACAAGCTACAATCCGCGTCATTC
>CAYLVF010000411.1:0-2732 GCA_964387045.1 uncultured Melioribacter sp.
GATTTTCTAAAAAGACTCTTTCGATTGCCCGGCTGGCAGCATTTATCGATTCTTTTTTCATTTCGTTCAACTCTTCTAAAGTCGAAGGAATCTTATCAATACTTATTTTGTCACTATCATTAATTTGGTGTAAACGAGAATTAATATGATGCGGCTTTATTTCTTCTCCGTTTGCAACTATTGTAGCCCGGATTATATTATTCTGCAACTCTCTAATGTTACCGGGCCAATCGTATTGTCGTAATAAATTAATTGCTTCGGTAGATATGCCCGGGAAAGGAATCTTTAATTCCTCGCAGCTTAATTGAAGAAAATGAGCAACCAAAGCAGGTATATCTTCCTTGCGGTCTCTCAAAGGCGGAACGTGAATTGGGAGTACATCAAGTCTGTAATAAAGATCATCTCTAAATAAATTTTTATCGACCAATTCTTTTAGTTCTTTATTTGTAGCTGCGATTATCCGAATATCCACATTAATTATTTTTGTACTGCCGACTCTTTCAAATTCTTTCTCTTGCAATACACGAAGAAGTTTAACTTGAGCATCCAAGTGAATTTCGGAAACTTCATCGAGAAAGATAGTTCCATGATTTGCAATTTCAAACTTGCCGAGTTTTCTTTTATCTGCACCGGTAAAAGAACCTTTCTCATGCCCGAACAATTCACTTTCAATTAATTGATGCGGAATAGCAGCACAATTAATTGATATAAATGGATTATCTTTTCTTTTGCTTAACCTATGAATATGCCGGGCAACAACTTCCTTTCCTACACCGCTTTCGCCTGTGATTAATATTGTGTTATCGTTTTTGGCAAATAGAGTTACTTGTTCTTTTAATTTTTGAGATACAATGCTCTCTCCAATCAGGAATTTGAATTTATGATCCGATTGCTGCTCGAGGGTTTTTGTATGATATTTTAACTGACGTTCTTTTAGTGATTTTTGTATTATCAGTCTTAGTTTTTCTAGGTCGGGTGATTTTGAGATATAATCATATGCACCTAGTTTTATTGCTTCAACTGCATTGTCAACGGACGAGTAGTCTGTAATAATTATTATAGGAACACTATCATCCTCAAATTTAATTTTTTGCATCACTTCCAAACCGTTAGTTCCGTCGTTAAGCATAAGATCAAGCAAAATAATGTCGGGACTTTTTTGTCTAAAAAGCTTGATACCGTCTGAAGAATTAGTTGCCGAAATTAAATCGTAATCCTTTTGAAGAAGGATGGAAAAATCAGCAATAAAATCCGAATCGTCGTCTATAATTAAAAGAAGTGTTTTCATATTTAATATCCTTCTTGAAGTTCTATAACAAATATAGTTCCGGTTTGACGGGTACTATCAACGAGTGAAATATTCGCACCGTATTTTTTTAAAATATTTTTTGCAGTGAACAACCCTCTCCCCGAACTGCCATAAGTGGAAAAACCATCTTCAAAGATTCTTTCTCTCAGTTTAGTTGGGATTATTTTCCCGGTATTTATAACCTCAATTATTATTTTGGGAGCGTGCCATTTTAAAAATAAAGTTATTCTTCTATTATTATTACTTTCAAAAGAGTTAACTGAATTTACGAACAGGTTATCAAGAATATCAGCAAGCTCAAACGATTTTATTAACGCTCTTCTGTTACCGTTATATTGCTTCAGTAGTTGAAAATCAATATTTTTTTCAATAAACAATTCGGAATGATTACTGCTTAATTGTGAAATAACCTTATAAGGATCGCATGAGTACTCTATAAAATAATTGTTTCTTAATTCACTTAAGTAATTTTTGAGTTGCTGAAATTTAAATGCAAGCTCGGTTTTGTTTGTTTTAATCTTATTATCAACAAATTGTTCTAACTCGTTATCTATTTGAATTAGTAAACGCGGCATTGGTTTTAAACTGTGATTTGGTAATCCCGCAATTGATGCAAGTTCAAGAATCTTTTTTATGTTTTCTTTTGTTAATCCCTTGTAAGTTTCAATTCGCTTTGACAATTGTTCTTTATACTCTGAATTTTCCGTTTCCGTGATATTTTTAAAGAAAAGTATTAAGCTGTTGAGATTCTTTAATGCCCATTCACCGTGTGAAAAATTTCTTAGTAATTCGAATAATTCATCACCGGCAATAATAGATACTCTTTTCTGTCCGATTAAACTGCTCCAGTAAAAACCGAAATTTGTAAGAATAATTCCTATAATTAGAACAAGCACCGGTAAAACAAATTTGATTAAAAAAGAAGTTGAGTTATAAGAAGCAATAAATATTATCCAGAAAAGAAGTAAGTGAGCTGAACCAATCCAGTAAGCGTTTTTCATCCCCCAATTAAAACTTTTTACACCAAAACGAATTCCTAAATAAACTACAATAATTGCGCAGATAAAAAGAAGAATATAATATTGAACTTCTCTTTGAATGATGAAACGGAATACAGAATTAGGCATTGTGTAAAATGCTGAGGCAATTGGACTTAATTCTTCAATGGTAATTTTAGAACCTGGTTTGATATTCTCTTTAACAACCTCTTTCCCTTTATAGAATTTAACTTTCGCTTTATAAACTTTATTTTCATCGACTCCGAAATGAGCTGTCAAATCGTTAAACTGATTTTTCCCAAATCTCTCAGAGCCGATTTGTTTGTAGCTCCATAATTTTTCTTCGTTACCGGTCATCTCGTATAACCAAATTTTTGCCGAGATACCGAGGTTGTTACTAATTACTCCTTTCAAATTTATTTTTA
>CAYLVF010000412.1:0-2729 GCA_964387045.1 uncultured Melioribacter sp.
GGGGTAACAATCGGATAATCGTCTTGATATCTTGACTTAACTCTTTCGTTGACAAATCTACCGTTATCATCAAGTGGTGCATTTGCCTGAGCAATTATAAATTCATCTTCCTGATCCGCACTTAAATATTCTATTTCGTTGGATACTTTACCGTTTTTAACTTTTCTATATGGAGTTTCTAAAAACCCTAAATGGTTTACTTTAGCATAAATTGTTAGTGAAGAGATTAGACCAATGTTAGGCCCTTCGGGAGTTTCGATCGGGCAAAGTCTTCCGTAATGCGAGTGATGAACGTCGCGAACTTCGAAACCGGCTCTCTCTCTTGTCAAACCACCAGGACCTAATGCAGAAACTCTTCTTTTATGAGTAAGCTCTGAAAGCGGGTTGGTCTGATCCATAAATTGTGATAACTGGTTAGTACCAAAGAATGCATTAATAACACTGCTAATGGTTCTTGCATTTACTAAGTCTTGAGGTTGCATATTCTCTTGGTCGCGCATATTCATTCTTTCTTTAATAGTACGCGCCATCCTTGCAAGACCAACATTGTATTGCTGCATCAATTGTTCGCCAACCGTTCTAACTCTTCTATTACCTAAGTGGTCAATATCATCAATAGTAACGTTTCCGTTTTTAAGTTTGATGATATTTTTCATTATCGCAATTATATCTTCAATCGTAAGTATTTTTATACTGGGGTCAATATCAAGACCAAGTTTGTCGTTCATTCTGAAACGACCGACTTCGCCTAAATCATATCTTTTTTCATTAAAAAATAATTTGTCAATCAATCCTTGAGCGGTGTCAATATCGGGGGCTTCACCTGATCTTAATTGTCTATAAATTGCAAAGAGTGCTTCTTCTTTAGTTTTGGCAGTATCTTTTTTAAGTGTATTGAGAACTAAATCCTGGTCCAAAGAAGTTTCTAAAGTAATCAACTCAACCTTGGATAACGAAGAGCCTTTCAGTGCTTCGATTATTTCTTCCGTAAGTTCTTCATCTTTCTGTGCATATATTTCACCGGTTGTGGTATCTATTAAATCTTTAGCAACCATTCTACCGGAATGTTCTTCGATATCAAGTTTTTTAACAGAAATTTCTTCAACCAGATTGAAGAGATTTAATATCTCTTCATCAGTAGTGTAATTTAATGCACGCAACAATGTGGTAGCGGGAAATTTCTTTCTTCTATCAATATAGACGTACATCACATGGTTAATATCGGTTGCAAATTCAACCCAAGAACCTCTAAAAGGAATAATTCTTGCGGAATAAATAGGAGTACCATTAGGGTGAATATTTTGAGCAAATGCAACACCGGGCGATCTGTGGAGCTGACTAACAATAACTCTCTCAGATCCATTGATAATGAAAGTACCTCTTTCAGTCATAAATGGAAGGTTACCGAGATAAACTTCCTGTTCAACCGTATTGACAAATTCTTCGGTTTGATCATCTCTTGTCGAAAGTCTTAATCTAGCCTTCAACGGAGCCGAAAAAGTTAATCCTCTTTCTTCACACTCTTGAATTGAGAATCTTGGTTTTTCTATTGCATAATCAATATAATCTAGTCTATAGAATTCTTTGTTATCAAGAATTGGAAAATTTGCATAAAAAACAGACTGAAGACCTTTATCCTCGCGTTTATCGGGAGGAGTTTTTAACTGTAAAAAGTCTTCAAATGATTCTACTTGAATATTTAATAAATCTGGTGCATCAATAACGGAGGAAATGGACGAGAAAGTGATTCTGTTTGTCAATTTATTAATTTTTGATTTATCCAATCTGACCTCCAAATGTGATAATTTTTTATCGTTTGTCATTTTAATAAATGACAGAAAGTGGTAAGACGTACTTCACCATCTTACCACTTCGGTATTTTTTTACAATTTATATGCAACAATTTTTTACTTTAATTCTACTGTAGCGCCGGCTTCTTCAAGTTCTTTTTTAACTTTTTCGGCTTCGTCTTTCGAAACACCTTCTTTAACCGGTTTCGGAGCACTGTCAACTAGATCTTTTGCTTCTTTCAAACCAAGACCGGTATGAACTCTAACGACCTTAATTACGTTAATTTTTTTATCGCCAACACCAGCTAAAATTACATCGAATTCGGTTTTTTCTTCAGCTGCCGGAGTTGCAGCACCTGCAACTGCACCGCCCATAACAACCGGAGCTGCTGCAGTAACACCGAACTCTTCTTCCAGGGCAGTTTTTAATTCAGCTGCTTCAACTAAAGTCAGCACTTTAATTTTCTCTACTATTTCTGTTATTTTTTCTGACATTTTATAACTCCTTTGATTAAATCTTTCTTAAAAATTAAGCTGCTTCTTTTTTACTGATTTGATCGACACAACTAACAATATCTCTGATAACAGCATTGATAGCGCCGACAATTCCGGTAGCAGGATTTTGGATACTTCCGATAATACTTGCCATAATTTCATCTTTCGTAGGCATTGAAGCGAGAACATTTAGCTGATCTTCGCCATAGAAAGTTGAATCGATATAACAACCCTTGAATCTCAAATTTTTCTTATCGTCAAAATATTTTTTGATGATTTTTGCCGGAGCGACAAAATTTTCGCCGGCAAAAGCGATTCCGGTCATACCGGTAAGCTTATCCAATAAGTCGTCATAACCACCATTTTCTTGCAGCGCTCTCTTTAATAGCGTATTCTTAAATACTTTGTAAGTAGTTCCCTCTTTTCTGAAATCACGGCGAAGCT
>CAYLVF010000413.1:0-2726 GCA_964387045.1 uncultured Melioribacter sp.
CAAGAATCAGTGCAAAAACCGGTTGAAGTTTTTGTATAAGTATAACAATAGATAGGTTCACATAATCGACATAAAATAATGCTTTGGTAATTGCCATCGTTCCTATTGCACCGCCAAACAATGCAACACCGACGAATGATCCCCAATCATAAAATGTAAGCGATTTTAATTTACCGTATTGCCTGAGAAATATAGGGGAGAGTAATACAGCGACAATTGAACTTTCAATAAAAACAACTAATCCAACCGGAAGTGAATATAATTCGGGGCGCAATACAACGCCATCTATTCCCCATAAACTTGCGGCAACAATAACAAAAATAGGGGCAAACCTGCTCATCTAATTCCTTCCAAAAAGATAAATTTATTGCCCGTAAATATATGTAATAAAAAATTATCATCGAAGATTAAGAATATTTTTTCTTTAATAACTTTGCCTCGATGTCTTTTATATAATAGCCCATTATTATTTAAGAAAACTCCTCAACAAATTTTGAAAGAATACTTATATTGCAGTGCAACTCAATTTAAATTGGAGCAATGATGTTACGAAAACTTATTTCATTAGCAATTTTTCTTACAATGATTATTGCCGTCTATTCTCAAGACAAAGCAAAATTTGTTGAACAGAAGAGCGGATATTGGAACCACATCAAAGAAGAAATTGATAAGTATGAAAAAGAAGATAAGCCGCGAAAAACCTTTCAGGTTGATTTAGAAGGAATTGAAATTCCAACCTCGGTGGATCAATTTAACCAGTATTGGCATCAACCTCCGATATCACAAGGTAATACCGGTACGTGTTGGTCATTCTCAACAACTTCATATTTTGAATCTGAAGTTTACCGTTTATTCAAAAAAGAAGTAAAGATTTCGGAATTGTACACCGTCTATTGGGAGTATGTTGAAAAGGCAAGAGAGTATGTAAGAACAAGAGGGAAATCACTTTTTGCAGAAGGTTCGGAAGCAAATGCAGTAACGAGAATTTGGAAACAGTACGGCACCGTTCCCGGTAACGTTTATACCGGGTTACAAGAGGGACAAAAATTTCATAATCATTCGCATGTATTTAATGAGATGTATTCTTATTTGAAAAATGTGAAAGAAAATAATTTTTGGAATGAAGAGGTTGTTCTAGAAACTATTAAATCGATTTTAGATTATCATTTAGGAGTGCCGCCTCAAAAATTTATGGTTGAAGGTAAAGAGTATACACCTAAAACATATCTGAAAGATTATTTAAAACTAAACCTTGATGATTACTATGATATACTTTCATATTTACAACAACCTTTTTGGCAGCAAGTTGAATATGAAGTACCGGATAACTGGTGGCATAACAAAGATTATTGGAATATTCCTCTTGACGATTATATGAAATTATTTAAAAGTGCAATTCGCAATGGATATTCAATTTGTATAGGTGGTGATGTTTCCGAACCGGGGAAAGTGGCCGAGAAAGATGTATTTCTTATTCCCGATTTTGATATTCCCTCCGAATATATTAATGATTATTCACGTCAATTCCGTTTCAGTAATGAAACAACTACGGATGATCACGGCGTTCATGTTGTCGGTTGGATGGAATTAAATGGAAGTGATTGGTATCTAATTAAAGATTCCGGTGCATCTGCACGCGATGGAAATAACAAAGGATATTATTTCTTTAGCGAAGATTATATCAAACTTAAGATAATGGATTTCATGGTTCATAAAGACGCGCTTGGAGATCTTTCAGAAAAATTGAAATAAATTTGCAAGAGGTTGTCTCATAAGTTTAAATATGCGGTATCTGTGTTCCATTTATACAAAATACTTTACTTTTGAAACAGCCTCTTCTTTTTATTATCGTTATATTCATGTTGATATGTACCCAGTAAATTTTCTCCACTCGTTTTTGGTTTCGGATTATACCAAATAAGTAATGTTAAAGTAAATCTTTTTGAAAGGATAAAAGGGAATGCAAAAACCCAAGAGTTGTTCTATAATAATTTTTGGTGCTTCCGGCGATTTAACAAAACGAAAATTAATACCGTCATTTTACGATTTATTTATTGTGGGTTTAATGCCCGAGAAATTCTCGATTATTGGTGCAAGTAGAACAAATTATAGTGACGAAGACTTTCGCGGGAAAATGAAAAGTGCGCTCGAAGAATTTGGCGATTTAGATGAATCGAAGAAAAATTCAATTGATAACTTCTTAAAGAACATCTATTATCAAACTGTTGATCCTAATAAAGAAGAAGACTTTAATCTACTACGAATTAAAATTGACAACATCAGTAAGCAAAATGGAATAGATAAAAATATAGTATTCTATTTATCGACTCCGCCTAGTTTGTATGAAGTTATACCGAAAGGTTTAGCAAAACGAGGACTAAATAATCAAGAAAACGGTTGGCGCAGAATTATTATTGAAAAACCATTCGGTACTGATTTAGAATCGGCTATAAAACTTGATGAATCATTAAAAGAAAATTACTCCGAAGATCAAATCTATAGAATTGATCATTATCTTGGGAAAGAAACAGTTCAAAACATTCTGGTCACGAGATTTTCGAATGGAATCTTTGAACCGCTTTGGAACAGAAACTTTATCCATCATATCGAAGTTACATCTTCGGAAAGTCTTGGTGTCGAAAATCGAGGTGGATATTATGACCAATCCGGTGCTTTAAGAGATATGATTCAAAACCACTTAATGCAGATTGTAGGCATTATTGCTA
>CAYLVF010000414.1:0-2712 GCA_964387045.1 uncultured Melioribacter sp.
GGATACCCGACACAAGTATTAGTCGCAAGCATTCGCCACCCGCTTCATCTTGTTGAAGCAGCAAGAATGGGGGCTCATGTTGCAACTATGCCGTTTGCCGTAATTGATAAATTGTTCAATCATCCTTTAACGGATTTAGGGTTAGAAAAATTCTTAAGCGATTGGAAAAAACTTAATCAATAGATAGCGAAAGCCAATAAGTGGTCTATCAAAGGTATTGAAATGAAAAAAACAAAATTTTATGAAATCCATAAGAAGTTAGGTGCCAAAATAGTTGATTTTGCCGGTTATCAAATGCCGGTTCAATATTCGTCAATTATTGATGAACACAAAACAGTAAGATCAACAGTCGGTGTTTTTGATGTATCTCATATGGGAGAAATTTTTGTTAAAGGTAAAGAAGCTTTGCAATTTGTTCAGCATATTACAACTAACGATGCAAGTAAATTAGTTGACGGCAAAGTTCAATATTCTGCTATGTGCTATGAAGACGGCGGTATTGTTGACGATCTTTTAGTTTACAAAATATCCGATGAAGAATACTTGCTTGTTGTTAATGCTTCTAACAAGGATAAAGATTATGAATGGATGAAAAAAAACAACAAGTTCGATGCTAAATTGTTTGATGAAAGCGATGATTACTCACTGCTTGCAATTCAAGGACCCGAAGCAATGAAGGTAATTCAAAAAATTACTCACGAATCAATTGAGAATCTTGAATATTATCACTTTCTTAAAACCAAAGTTGCCGATGTTGAAATGATATTTTCTAGAACCGGTTACACAGGCGAATTAGGATACGAGCTTTATTTCAAAGGTGATGAATCTGTTGCCGAAAAAGTTTGGAATGCCGTTTTTGATGCCGGTGAAGAGTTTGGTATTAAACCAACCGGTTTAGGTGCACGTGATTCTTTAAGACTTGAGATGGGTTATTGTCTTTACGGAAACGATATCGACCAATCTACAAATCCTCTTGAAGCAGGTTTGGGTTGGATTACAAAGTTAAAAAAGGGTGAGTTTATTGGTCGTGATGCTCTTCTGAAAGTGAAAGAAGAAGGAATAAGAAGAAAACTCGTTCCTATTACAACTGATGAGAAAGCTTTCCCAAGACACGGTTATGAAATAACATTCAACGGAAATAAAATTGGTAATGTAACTAGCGGTACGGTAAGCCCGATTTTAAGTAAACCTATTGCACTCGGTTATGTTGAAAAAGAATATGCCGAAGAGGGTAACACGGTGAACTTTTTGATAAGAGATAAAGAAATTCCGGCAGTAATTGTCAATCTACCATTTGTGGTGAAATAAATATGAAAATTAATGTTTTACTTTCTCCGTTGAATGCGGAAGAAATGTACTTCGCGGGAAAGAATACTGTTGTTATTGACGTACTTCGTGCAACAACGGTAATTTCAGCCGCTCTTGAAAGCGGTGCGAAAGAAATTATTCCGGTTGGAACAATTGAATTCGCTATGAAAATTTCCGGTGATGCTTTTGGCGGTCATAGACTTTTAGGCGGCGAACGAAATACAAAAAAAATCGACGGATTTAATCTCGGCAATTCTCCCTTAGAATATGTTAAGGAAATTGTTGAGGGAAAATCAATTATACTCTACACAACGAACGGAACAAAGGCGATTGTAAGAGCAAAATTTTCCGAAAATTTAATTACGTGTTCATTTTACAATCTAACCGCGGTTGCAAATTATATCGTTGAGATGAATAAAGATTTTGAAATTCTTTGTGCAGGTGATAACGGCAGATTTAGTCTTGAAGATACAGTGTGCGCCGGTAAACTTATTACCGAAATAATTAAAATAAAAGAAGATGCGGATCTCACTGATTCTGCAAGAGCAAGTATTGCACTTAATAAATCATTTGGGAAAAGTATTACAAAAATGTTTTCAGAATCCGAACACGGAAAAAAATTAATTGAAAATGGTTTTAAAGAGGATATAACTTTTTGTGGAAAAATTTCCAAGAGTGAGATTATTCCTTTTTATAAAGATGGTGTGATTAAAAAATTAGTAAACGAACAGCCGGCTTAACTACAAAATGGCAAAACGTAAACCAAAACAGAGTGCAAAACAAAACGGTAATAACTATTTTATTATCTCGGTTGAGAAGAAGAAAAAGCTCTTCGGATTGATATTATCTGTTTTGGCAATGCTGATTTTTTTAAGCATTCTTTCCTTCTCAAAAAATGACCAATCGTTACTTGGTGGAATTGGAGATTTTATTAAAGTTTTCAGTCCCAGTTCCGAATTCAGCAAACGCATAAGCGGAATCAGTAATTGGCTTGGAATCTTCGGTGCTCACATTTCTTATTTTTTAATTCATTCTACAATCGGATTTGCTTCGATAATTTTCCCTGTAATAATGTTTATTTGGGGTTATACAATTCTTCGAAATGAAGAAACAAAAACAGCGCTTTACCTCTCCAATTTTTTTATTGTTATCGGTTTAATCTTTTCTGCTTTCTTTGGTTTGCTGCGCAATGCACCGGAATTTAATCTTCTTAAAGATAGTGCCGAGTTTTCTGGTAAGATCGGAGATTTTTTCGGAATCTTGCTCGGTAATCTTTTGGGTGGATTAGGTAGTTTGATTTTCTTAATCACAGCAACAATCATAACACTTATAATTTCGTTTGATATAAAATTCACACCCATCTTAGAATTTTTCAAAAAGTTGTGGGATGAAACTTTTGAGAAA
>CAYLVF010000415.1:0-2696 GCA_964387045.1 uncultured Melioribacter sp.
TAAAAATCCATCGAGGGCGATTTAATTTGAAATAATGAATGTTCTAGGTCAACATCACTAAAATAAACTGAACGATTAATATTATACGAATCAATCAAATTTATAAGGTTTGATGCATCATCTAAAGATTCATAGAATGCTTTTATTCTTTTACTTGTTGAACCATATTTATAAAAATAATCAGTGATTAAGGATTTGTTAAATGTAGTTAAGTATTCAACCGGATTGTTAATATAAAAAATGGATATTTTAGTTTTATAATAATTAACTAAATCATAAAGACCGCCTATATGGTCTTTATGTGGATGTGTATTAATAAATATTATTGGAGTATTGGACGTTATATATGGGGCTATGTATTCTTCATAATGTTTAATAATTGTATTGCTATCTTTTTTGTTCCCCCCATCAATAAATAGCAAGGCATCAGAGTTGCCTTCGCGAAACCAAATGATAATTGCGTCCGCATTACCAACATTTAACATATCAATGCTAAAATCCATAATAAACCTCAATCTTTCTTTGAAACGTTAGATGGGTCTATTCCCCAAGTGGTTTTGGCTAATGATTCGATTTTCTTCAGAAAGTTATCAACGTTGTATCCGGCAATAAAAGAAATTGCATAAAAGCCAAAAAATGTTTGTTGAGTATTGCTGGAAGCATCTAGTATAAGTAATCCAGCCTTGAGAAGAATACCGCTAATAAAACCAGCAATTAAGCTTGTTAGAGGACGAATGTAGTACCATACTGTCCAATCTTTATCCCAATTTTTTCTAACAGATTTATTGAGATAAACACCTCGTAAACAATATAACACACCACCCAATGAGCCGAAATAGGCACATTGAATTAATACAATATTAGACAAATACCATACGGGTAATTGGAAAAGAAAGTGTAAGATAGATAAGATTCCTAGTAAAAAAAGGAAGAGAACTAAATAAATTATTATTAGAATCATTTATTCTCCTTTTTAGGGATAACATTCAATTAAAATATTGCTATAACGAGAATTTATTCGATGTAACATCATTTTAGTTTTATAGGAATTAAAGTAATGGGTGAAATGAAAGTGATTTTGAGAAAGAAAAGGATCCATAACAACCTAAATTGTTGGAACTGAGAAACAAAATAAGAAAAAAAGTTCAAATGTACACAAGGAAAAGTTTCTAAGATTTGAAAAGAATTTTAACAGCTTCGTCAAAAGATTGGATAATGAAATAGTTTCCGCACCAAGTCCTTCGGAAAATCACCTCAGCAGAAGTATAAGTAATTTTTTTTGCTGGATTTTTAATTTCAAACAAATAATTTTTCCCGGCATAACCGACCAGGATATCACCGATTCCCCTACCGAAGCTAGAGACATCCACAGCAGAAACACCGGGAATAGAAATTAATTTAGAAAAAATATCATTATGATTATTGTCTTTCTTTTTATAGCGAGGATTAGGCATGATCAAATATTGTCAGATTTATCGGAGATAGTAATTGAGTAAGAACGATCTTCCTTATTAGAGAACGGATCATCGAGGCACCAAAAAGAATCACCGCTAATTAAACCAACTTGGAAACCCTCGCCAAGTTGATAAGAATAAATAATCTTATCGTATGGAATTTTAATAGGGACTAATTCAACATCGTCATCCGAGAGAGTATTATCAGAAAGATTTGATTCAAGACCAAGATTAGAAAGTTGATTTAATCTTTCCTCTGCTTCTTCCCGGAGAAAGGAAGTTTGCGATATGAAAAGTTTCAAAGTTGAAGCCTCATTTAATGACCCGTTGAAATAGCAAAAGACGCATTTCACGGGTCAGGGATTAAATAAATAAATTCGTTTGTCTTTATAATCCGGGTGGCTGTCGATGTGAACCCAAGAAGTTTTATTCTCCATACGATAGATATGCGGGAATAAATTATGATTCTCTAAAATTTGTTTTCTGATTGAAGATGAAGAGATATTTGGAGAATGGAAATCAATAGCACGTCCGAACTTATGTTGAGAGAGTTTGGCGCCAACGGAAGTAAAAGGATCACGATAACCACGATTTTGAAATGAACCACCGAACTTCCAATTATTAACATAAATAGGTACATCGAAGAATTCTCTTAGATCGTCCATAGTTTCTTTCATTTCATCAGAGATAAACATCAGTGAATCTTCACCATAGATTTTGTAAATCTTTTCAGAAACAAATTCATATGGATTGAAATATTTTGGAACGTACATAGAGCTAACCTATTTTAATATTGAAAAGACTAAAAGGACAAAAAGGACTACCGAAGAATAAAACCAGTTGTCTTTGTAAAAAGGAATTGGTTTCTCAATTACTTTTACTTCTGTTATAGTTTTTGTTTGTGTGATTATTTTTTGTTTTATATCTGCTGCGATTTCAAAATAGTTAAGCGGTGGAAAGAAATACTTAACACTAATCTTAGAGCTGTCTTTCCGGAATGTTGTATCTGCAGCTGCGGAAATAATCATAGAAGAATCAGCTAAATAGGAAGTGTCAAGTTCAGCGGAAAGATTAGGAATAAAAACTGTGTCGGGGACAAAAACCGTATCCGGTTTCGTAAATACTGTATCACTGGAATAATGGAAAGATGGAATATTGGAATAATCTCCGGTTGGTTGATTGCATGATTTTATGATTGAGTTTGAGATTAAGAGTAAGATTATGAGTAAGATTAAGATAACT
>CAYLVF010000416.1:0-2690 GCA_964387045.1 uncultured Melioribacter sp.
TTAAAAGAATTTAACAATCAGGAGAACCTATGAAAATTAAAGTTTCCGAAAAATACGGAGCTGTAGTTGTTGAATTAAAAGGTAATGTTATGGGCGGTCCCGAAGCCCAGGAGTTCAGCGACTTATTGCACAAGTTTCTCGATGAAGGTAAGAAGAATATTGTTATCGACCTTGCTTCAGTTAAATTTATGAATAGTTCCGGGCTAGGAATGTTGATAAGCGGCTTCACCACTATTAAAAACGGTGGTGGATCTTTGAAACTAGCGAATGCAACAGAAAAGATTAATAGTTTACTTGTTATTACAAAACTTATCACAATCTTTGAGAATTTTGAATCTGTTGAAGATGCAGTAAAAAGTTTCTAATCTTTAAATAAGAAAACTACTTAACTCCGAATACTCCATTCGGAGTTTTTTTTGCAATTTTAATCCGAGGAACTTATGGAAGTAACCATTCTCGTTGGAAGCCAATGGGGTGACGAAGGCAAAGGCAAAATTGTTGATATATTGAGCGAAAAGTATGACATAGTCGTTCGTTACCAAGGGGGAGCCAATGCCGGGCACACTATTAAAATAGACGATATGCAATTTATTCTTCATCTTATTCCTTCCGGAATTTTGAGAGAAGATGTTGTTTGCGTTATCGGCAGTGGTGTTGTAATTGATCCTCAAGCCCTTCTAGATGAAATTAAATTTTTAGAAGATAATCATATATCAATAAAGGATAGGTTGTTCATTAGCCATAATGCTCATCTGATCATGCCATATCATAAATTACTTGATTCGATCAGTGAAAAGGGTGAAGGAAAAATCGGAACTACCGGAAGAGGGATTGGACCTTGCTACATCGATAAATATGCTCGGAAGGGTATTAAGATTGTTGATCTACTTAACAAACCTCATCTCGAAAAATTAATTCGCCAAAATATCGAAGAGAAAAATACTATTCTTACAAAAGTGTATAACGAAAATGAACTTGATGTTAACGCAATTATAAATGAGTATTTAGAATTTGACAAAGTTATTGATCCATATATTAAAGATGTGCCGATGTATTTAAACCAAGCAACACTGGATAATAAAAATATTTTGATGGAAGGCGCTCAAGGCACTTTACTGGATGTAGATTTTGGGACTTATCCTTTTGTAACATCTTCAAATCCAACTTCAGGCGGTGGGTGCACAGGTACCGGAATTCCGCCAACAAAAGTTTCATCAGTTTTTGGTATTGTAAAAGCATATACAACCCGCGTAGGGTTAGGTCCATTTCCAACAGAACTGGATGAAGTTAATGGTGAAATATTGAGACAAGCCGGTGCAGAGTTTGGCGCTACAACCGGAAGACCTCGCAGATGCGGTTGGTTCGATTCTTTTATGCTGCGTTATTCAAGAATGATTAACGGAATTGAAAGAGTAGCTATTACTAAACTTGATGTACTTAGTTATCTTGATGAAATAAAAGTATGCACGGATTATCAACTTGACGGTAAGAATTTAACTTCTTATCCAACAGATTTAGCCAGAATGGAAAAAGTTATACCCGTTTATGAAACACTTCCGGGTTGGAAAACTGATATTTCAGAAGCAAGACATTATTCGGAATTACCTGTTGAAGCTCAACAATATCTATCTTTTATTTCCGAACAATGCGGTTTCGAAATTGCTATTGTTTCGGTTGGACCAAGCAGAGCAGAAACAATTATTTTATAGATTTACTCACATTCAGTTTTAGGTTAACAAAATGAAAATGTCCGGCGGACCGGCATCTTTCAATATCAAAGTTATTCTTATTGTTCTCGGAATTGCTATAGCCGGCGGAACACTTTATTTTACTAATGATCTAGTACAAAGACTTCAAGAAAGAGAAAGACAAATTGCAGAACTTTACGCCAAGAGTCTTGAATATATTGCCGACCCAAATGTAAATAGTTTTGATATAACCTTCATTTTTGAAAATATTGTTAAACGAATTGACTTTCCATTAATATTAACCGATGCCGACGATAATGTTATTTTTCAAGGATTTGATGTAGGTGTACGTAATCTAAAAATAGATACAACATTAACCGAAGACGAACTTCAAGAGTTTTTAAGAGAAAAAGTTGAAGAGCTGAAAAAGCAACACGCTCCAATTGAGGTTACATTCGATGGTACAACGGTTTGGCGAAAAATATATTATGGCGATTCCGAATTAGTCCGCAGTCTTATTCTATTCCCTTATTTACAGATATCATTTGCTTTATTCTTCGTGCTTATTGCATACCTTAGTTTTAGTTATATGAAAAAAACCGAACAGAGTAATATTTGGGTCGGTATGGCGAAGGAAACTGCGCACCAACTTGGTACACCAATTTCCAGTCTGATGGGCTGGACCGAGATGCTGAGGCTATATCACGATAATCCTGATAAAGTTGTTGATACCGCAGATGAAATAGAAAATGATTTATCTAGACTTAATAAGGTAACACAAAGATTTTCAAAAATTGGTTCTAAGCCAGAATTGAAAGACGAGAATCTTTATGAACTTCTTTCGAGAATAATAAATTATTTTAATAGAAGACTTCCAACTTCGGCGCAGAACTTAAAAATGATTATTTACGGTCCCGAAGATTTATCGGTAAAAATTAATACCGAACTTTTTGAATGGGTAATTGAAAACTTGGTTAAAAATTCATTGGATGCGATTGAACA
>CAYLVF010000417.1:0-2685 GCA_964387045.1 uncultured Melioribacter sp.
CTATAGAGAAAATTAAAGAGAAAATTCAATACTCATATTTTGGAGATTGTAGATATACTCCTTTTGAGGATAATCAATTCGATTTAGTGTATAGTGCCGGATTGATGGAACATTTTGAAGACGAAATCCTTTTTATAAATGAAATGAAACGAATTGTAAATTCAAACGGATACTTAGTTACATTCGTTCCTGCTAAAATTTCGTTATGGCAATTATATCAGCTACTTCATTTCGGCAATTGGCAGCACGGTTATGAAAAGGCTTATTCTTATTCGGGATTAAAAAAATTATTCGAAGAAAATAAATTCAAGATTAATGAGATAACCGGCATAGATCCGTTCAGCATAAACGGATTTTTAATGAAATTGTTGAACAAATCATTTAACCCGTTGTTTAAAAAGTCATTAGTTAAAAGCGGTTATACCGAGCTTTGTATTGTTACTCAAAAATAAAATTTAGTTAGATATTCAATTGAGGGATTAATGGATTTTAACAAACTACACAAAATAATTGCAGCATTTGTTTTTTTTATTGCTTTGGTCGTTTTTATTTCAACTGCACAGGTCTCGGTTTCATTTTGGGATTGCGGTGAGTTCATTGCTTCTGCAGTTTTATTACAGGTACCCCATCCTCCCGGTACACCATTCTTTTTAATTCTTGGAAGACTATTTTCCGTGATTCCTTTTGCGGAAGATTTAGCATTCAGGGTAAATATGCTCTCTGTCGTATCCTCCGCATTTACAGTTCTATTTGCTTACCTAATTATAGTTAAATTAATAAATTTCTTTAAAAAGAATGAAGAAGAAGGATTATTAGACAAATTAGGAACATACCTTGCTGCTGCAACCGGCGCACTTTCGCTTGCCTTTGCCGATACTTTCTGGTTCAATGCTGTCGAAGCAGAAGTTTATGCTTTATCAACATTTTTTATCGGAATAGTTACCTGGTTAATAATGGTGTGGAATGAAAAAGCCGATGAAGAAGACAGCAGTAAGTATCTTATTCTGATAGCTTACCTAATAGGTCTTTCAAGCGGTGTTCACTTACTTGCTGTTCTGGCTAGTGTATCAATAGTTATGGTGGTTATATTCCGCAAGTATGTGGATGATTTTGAGAACTTAAAGAAGACCGGGATACTGCTTGCAATACACGGTGGTATAATCTTATTACTTTTAATGGCACTATGGGCTGGGCAGACCCACTCATCACCGGTTGGTTATGAAGAAGCTGCGGATTTTGATTGGCGTGTTTTAATGATTGCCGGAACAGTCAGCGTGGTTTTTGTTTTATTTTTTAGAAAGAAAATCTTCTCAAAAAATTCTTTTTACCTTCCGATGTTAATAGGCAGTCTGGCACTCTTATCTGTTTATCCCGGAATAGTTAAGCATATCCCTAATCTTATTGCTACAATCGGCAAAAACAACTTAGTAGTTGATATAACAATTTTAGTTGCTATCCTGGGTATAACCGGTTATATAATCTATTATTCAAGAAAAAATAATAAACATACATTAAACTTATTAGCAAAGTGTTTTCTATTCGCATTCATCGGATTTTCAAGTTACTCCATGATTATTATACGATCAAATCAAGACACGCCGATAAATTTGAATAGCCCGAAAACTTTTTCGGAATTAGTTTCATATCTAAATCGTGAGCAATACGGCGATGCCCCTTTATTCCAAAGAAGATATTCTATGGAACCTCAGCATCAAGCAATTTACAGGAATTACAGCTCCGATCTTGACTTCTTCTGGAATTATCAAATGGATCACATGTTCAACAGGTACATGCTCTGGAATTATGCCGGACGCGCATCTACAATGCAGGATGATGGTGTTGATTGGTCGCAATTATTGGGAATTCCGTTTTTCTTAGGTCTGTTTGGTGTATTCTATCATTTCAGAAGAGATTGGAAAATGGCTAGCGTATTTTTAGTCTTGTTTCTTATGCTTGGATATATAATGTCTGTCTATTTTAATATGCAGCAGCCCCAGCCGCGTGAAAGGGATTATTTTTATGCCGGTGCTTTGTTTGTCTTTTCAATTTGGATTGGTTTAGGCGTAAGAGGTACACTCGATTTTGTCAGAGAAAAGTTTTTAAACACAAAGTTTCTCAAACCTGTTCTCAGTTTGGTTATGATTATTGCATTTGTTGCTGTACCGGTAAATATGTTATCTAAAAATTATTTTACAAATGATCGTTCAAAAAATTATCTGCCATGGGATTATGCCTACAACTTACTGCAAAGTGTTGCCACCAACGGAATAGTATATACTAACGGCGATAACGATACCTTCCCGCTTTGGTATTTGCAGGATGTTGAAGGAGTTAGACAGGATGTAAGAGTTGTAAACTTAAGCCTGCTGAACACTGCATGGTACATTTTCCAAATGAAAAATACTGAGCCGCATGGTGCACCTAAGATTAAGATGAGTTATACCGATGATCAAATTCAAAGAATAGGACCGGCTAGATGGGAAACCCGTACAATAAGCATCGATGTTCCGCCTGATGTTATTGAACAATTAAATGTTACCGATACATCAATCATTAATACAGGGAAACTTTCATGGCAGATGAGTCACACTGCACAATTTGGTGATATAACGGCTGTTAGGGTTCAAGATCTAATTGCTCTAGATATAATTCGTTCCAACGTATGGGAGAGACCAATTTATTTTG
>CAYLVF010000418.1:0-2669 GCA_964387045.1 uncultured Melioribacter sp.
ATCTGCGGACTCAATACTATTTGGACCGCTTACACGAATTACGGAAATTGCACCAACACCAGTTGGGGTAGCCAAAGCAATTATTGTGTCTTCACTATTTTGTAAAATTTCGGTCAATATGTCCTGTTACAATTCTAAAAAAAATAAGTATGAAATATACGCATAAAATCTGTGAATAACAACACGAAATTCTCGTAAGTTGTTTTATTATAAGGAGTTACAGATTCCGGCGGGAAGATATTTAATCAAGAGGTTAACTTACAATAAGACAAACAAACCACATCGAATATTACAATTCACTTTGTTTATTCGCAGCGCCATTTTGAAAATGAACTTTTTCTTTTAGTTCATCAATTCGTTTTTGAGCATAATTCAAAATTGATGGCTCAAGTGAATCACTCTGTTTAACAAATAGCTGGTAGTACAATAGCGGAACCGATTTATCGGAATAGTATTGATCATATGTTGATGCTAAATAATAGAAGTAATTCTGATTGGCGCTGTCGAATTTCATAGCTGATTTGAAATTTCTAATTGCATCGGAATGTTTACCGATTCTATTATTAACAATTGCCATATTCGTATAAATTGCTGAAGTATATTTTGGATAAATCAAATCCAATGATTTGTTGAAATGAATAAGCGCATCTTCGTTCCTTTCCAATTCTTTATATGTCATACCCAAATAAAGTTCTGTCAAACTTTGAGTCGAATCCATTAATACAGATTTATTTAATGCTACAATTGCAGATTCAAGTTTTTGTACTTGTGCTTCCCCAACAAAATTCTCAACTGAAATTTGATAATAACAAATTCCCAATCGTTGGTATAGCTGTGCCGACTCGTCTCCGTTTGCAATAAGTCTTACAATTGCATTGACCGCACCGGAATAATTTCTTATAGAAAAGTAAATATCACTTTTTAGTTTAAGCAGTTGTGTATTATTATGGAAAACCTCTAAGCCCTTGTCAATCAAAGTAATTGCAGAATCCGGCAGTTCTTTTTGATAATAAATTTTTGCTAGATTACTTACGGTAAAAATGTCTGCGTTGTTTAATTCAAATGATTTTTTGTAATGATATAATGCCGTATCAATTTTATTTTCTTTTTGAAATGTATATGCCAACTGTCGATGATAGTAGCTATTAAGTGTGTCGTCAAAAAGTAAAGTTGTGTAAAGCTTTTTAGCATAATAAATCCGATTAACGTCTAAATACAACTTGGCAAGATTTATCATTGCGAAATTATTCAGTGAATCTAAACTTATTATTTGTTCATAGGAGCTTGCTGATTTATCGACAAATCCAATAATTGAGTAAAGCTGCGCTAAGTTGATTAGAATATCAATATTATCCGGATCGAGTTCATCCGCTTTTTGAAACGATATAAGAGCTTCATTATTCTTCATCAAATTTTTGTAACAAATCCCCAATGCAAGATATGCCCCAGCGTCGTGGTTTGTTTCTACGTATTCATTCAAGAGATTAACCGCTTCGGCAAATTTATTTTTCAAAATTAGCTGATTTGCTTCTTCTAATTTTGTCTGAGCAATTATTACTGAAATAAATACAAATAGAATTACTATGTTTTTCATTTATCACCATTTTTTTCTAAGACTAAAGAGAAGATGCTTAAAGGTAGGAAAAGTTGCTTGTGCATTTTAGATTTTATTTACAATTATTCAATTATAAATAAATTTGATCCGACATTAATTTTGCGATTTGTGGTTTGAAAATTATGAATGATTTGTAAGTTAAAGGTGTGCGTAGAAGTTATATTAAAAGAGAGGCGATCATTAACCGTCTCAACAATTAATGATACTTTGCCGTCAAGATAATTAAGATTTTTTATGCCGTGTTTATCTGCTCTATTTATTCGCCAGGTAATTTGATTTTGCGGAACATCCATTTCAATTCCGATAATATTTTCAATCAACAATGCAATTGGACCGAGACCCGACCAGCCTACAAAATCCTGCCGAGAATAAAAAGTACCATCCCATCGTGTCGCTGGTTCAGTGTATTCGGGAGAGTAACACTCCCAAATTGTGTGGTAACCATCTGAGTATCTTTCTTCGAACGCTATTATTTCTTCATTCGGTTGAAAATCGAAATAGATTTCCGCCATCTTGTAAAGATGATTTTCCACTATTTGATCGGCAAATTCATGCTGATTATAATTTTCTAAGCCTTTAATAACCATATAATTAGTCGGTGCCCAAACACCACCAAGCCAATAATGCCCGCTTGGCACATACATAGGTTGATTTGCGGCAAGAGCTGGAATCATATGCGGTCGCCAAAACTCATCCGGATTACCGAGATGCTTGAACAATGCTTCGGCTCTTTCGCGAGTAGCAGTTTCGGAAAGCAACGTCCAGAATCCACCGATATGCATTACGTCGCTGAGTCTTTCATTTTCTCTTAAATCATAATAAAATTGAGAATCTTCATCCCAGCAAAGTCGATTTATTAGTTTCGTTATGCGAGAATACTCATCCGTAAATTTTAAAACTGTTTTATTATCACCTACAATCGATGCAATATTTACAATCATTTTTGCAGCAAGAGCCATCTGCGCAGAAAAATCAATCCAACCGGCTTTGCCAATATTCGGTCTTGGAATATTATCCATTCCGCTGCCGAGTTGAGTTGTGTAGTATAAACCTT
>CAYLVF010000419.1:0-2669 GCA_964387045.1 uncultured Melioribacter sp.
ATAAATTTGAGATGTGGTATTTATAATTTCTAATAGTTTTATTGTTTGCCGATGCAATATAGTTTTGCGAAGGATTAAAGAGTTTCGGCATCTCTTCAAACGGAACAAAACCTTTCCAGTCTGAAGCTGAAGTTGTGCCGTCATAAACAAGCGTTGGACTTGCTTTTTGTCTTATCGGCAATCTTGCTGCGCATACATAACCAATATTTCCTTGATCATCAGCATAAACAAAATTTTGACCGGGAACAGTAAACTCTTTAACTCCATCTAAAAATTCGTTCCAGTTTTTTGCTTTATTAATTTTTAAAATTCCTTTTACTTCATCGCTGAATTCATGAGCAGTCCACCGCATACTTATATTTGCTTTATTCTGTAATTCGTTCGGGAATAATTCATTAAAAGCGTGAGCTTCAGATACAACGGGTCCGCGATGGGTTGATTTAATTTCTATTTCAACATTGAGTGAATCTTTCACAATGATTGTATCTTTTTCTATTTGTAAGTCCATCCATTTTCCATCCAACAAATATTTTGTTTCTGATGAATCAAATTTTTCGATGTAATAATCCGAATCATCCGCCATAACATTAGTAAGCCCCCAGGATATATTTTTGTTTTTTCCGATTACAATTGCCGGCAAGCCGGGTATTGTAAATCCTTCAACATCCCAACTATCACTTCTGATCACAACAACATACCATTTGCCGGGAACTTGAAAGGCTAGGTGCGGATCATTGGCAATTATGGGTTTACCGGAAGAAGATTTTTCAGCATTTACAACCCAACTGTTTGAACCGATGTGAGTTCCTTCAAATCCCATAAAATTTCTAAACTCGCGATCGGTTTTTATTAAATCTAATGTTATGCGGGGAGCTGTACTTAAATGTGACGGAATTATTGTCGGTGCATTTTCGGGATAATCGGGAATAATTTCTAAAACTTTATCTTCATCAACAATCTGAAGCAAATGTGAAATTGCAATATCGCTCCACCAACTCATGTTAAGTTCAAAAGCCATTAACTTCGCAATCATTAATGAATGTTCAGGTTTCCATTTTTCGGGACGATAACCAAGCAAATCAAATTCGATAGAGTATTTACCGTCATATTCATCAAGATAAAAATTGACGCCTTGAGAATAAGCTTGTAAAATCTTTTTGCCATGTGCATCAATCGATGAGAAATGTTCATCAACAACTTTTTTTATTCGAAGAGTTCTGAACATCTTATCAAATGGAACAGTTTTGTTACCCAAGACTTCACTTAAACTTCCTTCGCCGGCTCTTCTTGCTATATCCATTTGAAATAATCGTTCTTGTGCATGAAGAAAACCGAGTGCAAACGCTGCATCCGTTTCGTCTTTAGAAACAATGAACGGGACACCTAATGAATCACGGTAAATAATAATGTCATCACTAATTAATGAAGTGTTTGTTTTGCCGTTATACTCCGGCACATAGCTTTTTAAGAGATAATAAGAGAAAAAGAAAAACGCAGTCAATACAACAAGAAGTGTAGATAAAATTCCAATAATGATTTTTGTAGATTTTTTCATATATCACCTAATATTATTCATCTGCATTTTCTAATAAATTATTATCAAGCGATTTAGAGGCTTTTGCACCAAGTTCTTTTATTGATTGAATACTTCTTAAAATGTTTCCTCTTCCATCGGATAATTTATTTTTAGCATCGCGGTAAGCGCTGTCTGCCTGGTTAATTCTTTCTCCAACTTTGTCTAAATCTTCAACAAAGCCAACAAACTTATCATAAAGAGCACCGCTTCTTCGGGCAATTTCAAGTGCATTTTTATTTTGATTTTCTCTTCTCCAAATATTTTCAATGGTTCGTAATGTTGCAAGCAGAGTTGATGGACTAACGATTACAATATTATTTTCAAATGCATCATTAAAAATTGTGGGGTCTTTTTGAACGGCTAAACTGAATGCAGGTTCGATCGGGACAAACATCAGAACAAAATCCGGAGGATTTAGCCCGGCAATATTTTGATACTCTTTAGCACTCAATCCTTTTATATGTCCGCGCATCGAAATAATATGTTCTTTTACTGCTCTTTCTTTTTCTGTTTCGTTTTCTGCCGATGAATATTTTTCGTACGCAACAAGTGAAACTTTCGAATCGATTATAATACATTTTTGATCGGGAAGTTTTATTATAATATCGGGTCTTAATCTTTTCCCGGTTTCATCGGTAAAACTTTCTTGAACCGTATAATGATCATCTTTGACTAAACCGGATTTTTGTAATATTGATTCAAGAACAAACTCGCCCCAAGAACCCATTACTTTTGTATCGCCTTTAAGAGCTTTTGTTAAATTTTCTGCTTCTTCAGACATACGAATATTTAACTCCTGCATATTTTTTAGATGTGCACTTAATTCCGAATAACTTTTATTATCGACAGCATGAATCTCATCTACCCGTTTTCTGAAATCGGAAATATTTTCTCTTAAAGGGTCCAGAATAGTTTTTAAGTTCTGTTGGTTTTGTTCCGTGAATCTTCTGCTTTTATCTTCTAAAATTTCGTTAGCTATATTTTTGAATTCTATTCTAAATCTTTCCTGTAGTTGTTCAATTTCTTTTTTCTGATTCTCAAGTTTTTCTGCAAGGTTTATATTCTGTGTGCTTATTTTTGAATGCTCCGAATT
>CAYLVF010000420.1:0-2652 GCA_964387045.1 uncultured Melioribacter sp.
TATTCACTTTACTTGTTGTGTTATTCAGTACAATTTGGGCTTTCGGTTTGATGGCTGTATTTGGTATTCCTATTTATTCCGTCTCAACCATGATACCTGTAATGCTTATTGCAATTGGTGTTGCAGACGGCATACATCTTTACAGTCACCTCGATCTTTTCTTATTTGAACATCCTAAAGCAAATAAAATCGATGCAGTAAAAGATATGATTAAAGGAATGTGGAAACCGATAGCTATGACGTCCGTAACTACTGCAATAGGATTTATTTCACTTCTTACATCCGATGTTTATCCGATAAAATATTTCGGGGTGTTTACTGCTTTCGGTGTGATGATGGCAATGGTATTTTCTCTAGTTTTAATTCCCGCCGCAATAATTGTATTCGGTCTGCCTCGAAGAAAAGCTCATAAGGAAAAATCGAAAGAAGAGAGCGGAGAACTTGCTTATAAATTTGCCGATGGTGCAGTTAAGTTTAAAGCGCTTGTTATTTCAGTAACGGCTGTAATTATTGTTGCCTCTATTATAGGAATTAATGAAGTATGGATTAACTCAAGCTTTTTGGACAAGTTCGAAAAGGACAGTGACATAGTCCTCACCGATGCTTTTATCAATCAACATTTTGGCGGTACCAACACAATTAACGTTATTCTCGACTCCGAAGAATATGACAAATTTAAAGACCCTAAAGTGCAGCGATTAATTGATAAGATGCAGACAGATGTTGAATCAATTGATGTAGTAGGAAATTCATTTTCGCTTGCAGATTACCTAAAACGAATGAACAAAGTAATGCACGCCGATGATGAATCTTATAATATAATTCCGGGTTCAAACGATTTAATTGCGCAGTATCTCCTACTGTATGAAATGTCCGGCGACCCGGATAATCTTTGGAAAGTAGTTGATTACGATTACAAGCAGGCAAACGTTAATGTTCAATTGAAAAGTGATAACTCAAAAGAAATTAATCGTGCAATCGAAATACTTGAAAAATACCGTACTGAATTTTCTGATTTGGGAGTAAATCTAAATTATGCTGGTTCGGGTTATAAAGCGCTTGTTTTCAGCGATTTGATTTTAGAAGGACAAATCAAAAGTCTCCTCATCTCTTTGTTGCTTATAATCATTCTACTTTCATTAATGTTCAGAAAAATATCAATCGGATTTATAGGTTCAATACCAATCGTAATTACGGCATTAATCTCATTTGGTTTAATGGGCTTGCTTGATATTCCTTTAAGTACAACAACGGCTTTAATCTCAAGTATCGCGGTCGGTATCGGTATAGATTATGCTGTACACTTTATTGAAAGGTATAAGATATATGCATTAGAATCAGGTGATAAATCATTAACAATAAAAGAAACAATGCATCATTCCGGCAGAGCAATAAGCTTTAATGCTATTGTAGTTATAGCCGGATTTTTAGTTCTGTTGTTTTCAGTATTTCCTCCGAACAGGTCGCTCGGTGCATTGGTATCGCTCAATATGTTTACAAGTTTTCTCGGTACGGTAACAATAATGTTCTTAGTTCTTTATAAATCAAATGTGTATTTCAAAAAGAAGAATAAATAATGAACTGCTTGAAATTAATTATAAAAGAAATTGTTATTCCCGGTGATCCTCTGTGTTTACTCTGGGTGATGTTCCCTCTTGTTCCTTAGAGTACGCAGATGATACACTGAAAGCAAAAGTGTTATTAATAAAAAAGATAGGTGCAACTATGAATAGAAAAAATAATAAAAATAAGACGGTATTAATTGCATTAACGTGGATTTTATTATTCGTTATAAATGTGAACGCTCAAGTAGAATTAAATAAATCTCTACCTCAAATTATATTGGATGGAACAAGCGGAGGAAGTATTGAGGGGACTGCTTGGCAGAGCAAAGCTCTCACACATAAAATAAACCTGCTCTATTATGTATCCCCAAGTCAACAAAAAGTAGTAGAACCGCTGCTTGAAAAGATTGATAAGAATAATTATCCCGTTGAAAAGCTATCTACAACCATAATCATTAACACAAAAGCTACTTGGATACCGAATTCGGTAATTGTTGGAAAAGTTAAGGGAAGGGCAAAGGAAGATACTACGATAACTTATGTGCTCGATAAAAAAGAAATTCTTCTGAAAGAATGGAAACTATCTGAAGATAACCCGAACATCTTATTGATAAACGAAGAAGGTGAAGTAGTTTTTCTCCATACCGATGAATTGACGAAAGAGATTGAAAACAAATTGATAAATCAAATTGAATTACAAATAAACAAAGGAGAATCGAAATGAAACTCGCAAGAATATTAATAATAACATTGCTGATAACGGTACTCGGCTTTGAGTCGCAAGCTCAAGAAAAACTAACCGGTCAGCAGATAATTGAAAAAGTCTATTACCGTGAAACTGGTGAAGATGCTACATCTGATCTTACGATGACACTAATCAACTCACGGGGCAACGAGAGAGTAAGAGAGATAAAACAATTCAGCAAAGACTACGGGAAAGAAGAAAAAAGTATAATGTTCTTTCTTTCTCCGGCCGATGTTCGCAATACTTCATTTATGAATTGGAGTTATGATGAAGCCGGAAGAGACGATGATCAATGGATTTATCTTCCCGCTCTTAAGAAAGTAAAACGAATTTCAAGCGACA
>CAYLVF010000421.1:0-2650 GCA_964387045.1 uncultured Melioribacter sp.
CATTCTCACCTATAATAGGAAAGTTTAATGGTATTGCAGAGTTTGAATGTTTACTGACGAGATTATAAAGTTCGGGTAAAAGTGATAGATTCCATTTATGATAATTATAATCTGCGGTTAACAAAGTTAATAACTGAGCAAGATCAACAATACCGGCACGTTCTCCTAATCCAAGCACCGATGCATCAACAATATTGGCACCGCCCCTAATACCATCGAGAGCATTAGCTAGTGCGAGTCCTCTATCATTATGACAGTGAACGGCAATCATCGGATCAACGTTCTCTTTATGTAATTCTTCTTTAAGTTTTTTTACATAATCATACATATTATGATCAGAACCGGGAATCATATAACCTGTTGTATCGGCTATGCTAATTACATCCGCACCGGCTTTAACTGCAGCAACAGCTACTTTAGTTACGTTTTCGAATTGTGATCTTACCGTATCCTCGGGTGTATAACGAATTAACAATTTCGGATTTTTTTCTTTTGCATAACGAATTACATCCGTTATTTGGGCTATTGCAGCATCAAGATCTTTTTTAAATACTGTTGAAAGTCTTTCATCACTAACGCAATAAAAAATACCTATAAAAGCAACTCCGCATTCAAGCGCAGTATCGATATCTGATTTAACCGAACGCGAGTGAGCGGCAACTATTGCATTTAATTTAGAATGCGCAATATTATGAACCGCAGATCGAATATCTTCTGTTACGGTCGGATGCCCCGTTTCAATTATATCGATCCCGATTGCGTCAAGCATTTGTGCAATAGCAAGTTTTATATGACGATCGAAATAAACACCGGGGGTTTGTTCGCCTTCGCGAAGTGTTGAGTCTAATACCTTAATCAAATTACTCGCCCCAATCTTCCTCTTCACTCGGCGCTTCGGCAAGAGTGAATGGATTTACACTTGTTACTTCTAATTCTGTTCCGCAGTCCGGACATTCAATTAATTCACCGGCAACCGTATCTTCTGGCAATTGAATATCTGCTGCACATACCGGGCATTCTGCCATTTCTTACCTTTCTTTTATATTATCAAATTGATTGGAGCGAAGCTAAGAATAAAATTTTCTTAATGCAATAATATCGGCTTAAAAATATTTTTGATTAGTTGAGAGCCAAATAAAATATTTTTCTAATGTCATCTCTACCGAGTTTCATTAATACACCAACCGGTGCTCTTAGCGATGCATTCTCAGTTAACTTTTCTATTGCGTCTTCGTTTATATCCACTTGTTTTAATGACGTTGGTGAACCAATTTCATCAAAAAATTCTTTTATTTTATTTATTGATTCAACTGCAACAACTTCATCTTTCCCTTCGAGATGGAAAATGTTTCTACCGAAACGTGTAAACTTTTGTATGTCATTCTTGTAAACATACTTCATCCACGCGGGGAACATAATAGACAAACCGGCACCGTGTGAAATATCATAATATGCGCTTAAAGAATGTTCAAGAGTATGTGTTGACCAATCGCCCCAAGTTCTGCCTGCAGCATTTAATCCATTCAATGCTAATGTCGCACTCCAAGCCAACTGTGCTCGTGATTCATAATTCAGCGGATCATTCAATAATATTTTAACATGCTTCATAACAGTCCGAATTATACCTTCGGCAATTTCATCTTGAATATCCGTATGTTTTGTACCGTCAAAGTATAATTCAAATATATGTGATATTGCATCGACTGCACCGTTTACCGTTTGTTCTTGCGGTAATGTCATTTGAACTAACGGATCGATGACGGATACTTTCGGATAAGAATCATATCCGGCAGAGAATGCCCATTTTTTATTCTCGTCTTCTTTGGTAATTACAGCAAACGCATTCATCTCCGAAGCTGTTGCAGAAAGAGTTAAAACTGTAAAGATCGGTAGTCCTTTTGTTGCTCTTTTTTTATCGTCGAATGCATCCCAAATATTTCCTTCAAAAAGTACTCCTGCGGCAATTGCTTTTGCGCTGTCAATAACACTTCCGCCGCCGACTGCTAATACTCCATCTACTTTTTCCTTTTTGCAGATTTCTATTCCCTCTTCGACTTTAGTAAGCACAGGGTTGGGTTTTACACCGCCAAGTTCAACCCACTTAATTTGATTTGCTTTTAATGTCTCAACAACTTGTTCGTAAACTCCGTTTTTGAAAATTGATGTCTTCCCATAATGAAGTAATACTTTCGAAACTGAGTGTGATTTAATCTCTTTACCTAATTTTGAAATCATTCCTTTACCAAAGAGAATTTTTGTGGGATTAACGAATTCGAAATTTTGCATTTTTTCACCTTTTCATTTATATGATACTTTGTCTTCTTTTTCCTGCTTCCATTCTTCACAAAAATTTAACCAGAATCGTAATTAATTCATCAATAAATTCCGATTATACTTTAATTTGAACTAAACAGTTAATAGTTTTGTATAGAATATACTATCTTATTTTATTGTTATCTAAAGAGCAAATTTTTCAATAAGAATATAAGAAAATGGACGAAAAAGAAGTCAGTAAGTACCACAAAGAATTGTTTAATCACTTTGGTTACAATTACGGATTTGTAGCAGATCTTCTCGAAAAATATTTTGAAGATCCAAATTCAATTTCGGAATATTGGCAGAATTATTTTGATGAGTTAACAGGCGATAA
>CAYLVF010000422.1:0-2641 GCA_964387045.1 uncultured Melioribacter sp.
GAAAGAAATTGAATACGAAGTTGTTAGAGATAAATATGATAATTGTATTACTGTATGTAATATGGAAAATTTTGACCCGATGGGAATTCATACGGGTGAAAGTATTGTCGTTGCACCAAGTCAAACCTTAACCAACCATGAATATCATAAGTTACGTGAAATAGCCATTAAAGTAATTCGTCATTTCGGAATTATTGGTGAATGCAACATTCAATACGCACTTGATAAAAATTCGGATGATTATCGGGTAATTGAAGTTAATGCAAGATTATCGCGTAGTTCGGCACTTGCATCTAAAGCAACCGGTTATCCATTGGCATTTGTTGCTGCTAAATTGGCGATCGGTTATGGATTGCATGAGTTAAAAAATAACGTAACCAAAACTACACCCGCTTTCTTTGAACCTGCACTTGATTACTGTGTAATTAAAATTCCAAGATGGGATTTGAAAAAATTCCGAAATGTATCAAAACGTATCGGTTCTTCGATGAAATCGGTCGGTGAAGTTATGGCTATCGGAAGAAAATTTGAAGAGGCACTGCAGAAAGCCGTTCGTATGTTAGATATTGGTGCTAATGGTGTGGTTTGCAATGATAAAAAATTTCAATTTGATGATATTGAATTATTCTTAAGAGAGCCTGGTGAAGAACGTTTATTCGTTATTGCTCAAGCATTTGAAAACGGTTACTCCGTTGAACAAATTCATGAATTGACTAATATAAATAAGTGGTTTCTTCATAAAATTAAAAATATAGTTAATCACAAAAGATTGCTTGAAATTGACCAACGTGTTACTAAAGAATCACTGCTTCATGCGAAAAAATTAGGTTTCTCAGACCTTCAAATTGCAATAGCAATTAATAAAACCGAAGATGATATTAGACAGATAAGAGTTTATGAAAATATTCATCCCTCCGCATTACAAATTGATACATTGGCAGCTGAGTATCCGGCTAAGACAAATTATTTATACTTGACTTATAATGCCTCTCATGATGATCTAAGTAAAGATGATAAGATTAATCCAATAATAATATTAGGGTCTGGTCCATATCGTATCGGCAGCTCGGTTGAGTTCGATTGGTGTTGTGTAAATGCCGGAAGATTTTTAAGAAAGTACGACGAAAAATCGGTAATGATTAATTGTAATCCCGAAACAGTAAGCACCGACTATGATGAATTCGACTATCTCTTTTTTGAAGAACTTACTCTCGAAACTGTGGAAGAAATCTACAGAAAATTAAATGCACGCGGTGTAATAATCTCCATGGGTGGACAAGTCCCAAATAATTTAGCAATACCATTAAGTAAACGCGGTCTCACTATTTTAGGTACTGCTCCCGATAAAATTGATCTTGCCGAAAACAGAAGTAAATTTTCTTCTTTACTTGATAAATTAGAAATAGAACAGCCTGAATGGAGTGTGCTTTCTAAGGTTGACGAAGCACTTCGATTTGCTAATTCGATTGGTTATCCGGTACTTGTTCGTCCTTCGTATGTGCTGAGCGGTGCGGCTATGGGCGTCGCTTCAAACGATCAAGAGTTAGTCACTTTTCTTCAAAAAGCTGTTGAGTTATCTAAAGATTTTCCTACGGTGATAAGTAAATTTTTAGAAAACGCAAAAGAACTCGAATTTGATGGTGTTGCATCGAACGGTAAAATTGCAAAATATGCAATCTCGGAACATGTCGAAAATGCAGGGGTTCATTCCGGTGATGCGACTTTAGTTATGCCTCCCCAACGCACATATTTGGAAACAATTAGGCAGATTAAAAAAACATCCGAAAAAATAGCAGAAGCATTATCAATTAATGGTCCTTTTAATATTCAGTTTATTGCAAAACAGAATAACGTGAAAGTGATTGAATGTAATCTGCGAGCATCTAGAAGCTTTCCGTTTGTGTCAAAAACTATAAAAGATAATTTTATTGAAACAGCGGTGAAGATAATTCTTGATAAACCGTTTGATACTAGCGAAACATCATTATTTGAATTTGATTACGTTGCTGTAAAAGCACCGGAATTTTCTTTCACTAGACTTGAAGGAGCTGACCCAACAACCGGGGTTGAAATGGCTTCAACAGGTGAAGTTGCTTGTTTTGGTGATGATTTTAACGAAGCTTTTTTGAAGGCGCTGATATCTGTGGGTTATAAATTCCCTATTAAGTCTGTACTCATCTCTTCAGGTACAATTGAATCCAAAGCAGAATTGTTGGAGACATCGAGAATACTTACGAAACTTGGGATTAAATTTTATGCAACACCGGGTACGGCAAAATTTATGATAAACAATAACATTCCTGTTGAAAAGGTAAACTGGCCCTCTCAAAAAAAGAAACCAAATGTTATCGATATCATAAAATCAAAAGGCGTTGATCTTGTTATCAATATTCCTAAAAGTTTTCAAGAAGATGAACTTACTAATGATTATTTAGTAAGAAGAATGGCTGTCGATTATAAAATTCCGCTTATAACAAACAGACAATTAGCGATGCGGCTTGCAGAAGCACTCGAAAAATATAATGAAGACTTTTTACAGATAAAAAGTTGGGATGAATATACTGAAGTTAAAAGTCTGAATTCAGAACTCGAAAGAATTTAGATAGAAATCTGAATTATGATGTAATTTCAAAATTTTCGA